>DATKXS010000087.1:0-2053 GCA_035528895.1 Candidatus Desulfaltia sp. | reverse complement strand
GCGGGCGCGCCGGTCGGCGGCGCCGGAGAGCAGAACATCCGTCGTCTGGTGGACATCCCGGCCCCAGATGTGACCGGCCGCAAGGATCTCGACTCTCTTCGGCCGGATATCGATCATCACCGGGGAGGGCGCCTTCCCCCGGATGACCAGGGCGTCGAAGCCGGCGGATTTGAAAGCGGGAGCCCAGGTGCCGCCGCAGTTGGAGCTACCGATGCTTCCAGACAGGGGGGACTTGAAGATCATGTGGCCTCGGCCGGCCGTAGGAGCGTTGGTGCCGATGAGGGGAGCCGCGGCGATAACGATGATGTTGTCCGGGCTGAGAGCATCACATCCCGGATCGATGCGGTCATAGAGGAGTCGCGCACCCAGGCCGCGTCCGCCGATGTAATCCTCGACGAGGCCGGGATCCAGAGGAATTTCCTCGATCCGGCCACTGCTGAGGTCGACCTCCAGGATCTTTCCATGGACGCCCCACGGAAGTTCACTCATCGACGGATGCGCTCCTCGAATTCCATCGGGAGCATAGCAAAACGGCCCGGCGATGACAAGAATGGGGAAGGCTCGGGATATATGCCTCGAAGTCACGCTGCGATTTCCCCGGCGAGGAAATCTTGCTCGATTCGCTCCTCGCTCTCCGCTTCGCGGACCCCTGCCCGCTCGTCGCTCATACGGACTTCTCAGCATACATCCCGAGCCTGGGGAAAATGAAAGAGTAGAAGTGAGATTGGCTAGTTTGAGGAGCAAAACTTCCCGTTCCAAGAAGTCGCTGGGGAACCGAACGGACACAATTTTTTGGCCAAGGCGAGGGGCAGTGGCATGAGAAACCCGTATGAGGAGTGAGCGGGCGTCGCGAGGCGTCGAAGACGCCGTGGCGATCTCGTGGAGATTGCTTCGTCACTTCGTTCCTCGCAACGACATTTCCGCGCTGGGAGAAAACGGGCGCGGTTTCGATGCCACTGCCGTGAGCCTATCTATCCTCCGCCCAGGAAGGGAAAAATGGCGATGACATCACCGTCATGGAGGGGGATTTCCAGCCCGTCAGGCGATTGAACCGGCTGTCCATTTTTCATGACGACGGCATGGGGTGAGAGTCCACTGGCTCTCGCAAAGGCCTGTCGTTCCCGTTCCGGAGTATCACAGAGGCGCTCCAGGAGCAGGCGGAGCCGGCCGTCACCAGGGAAATCGATATCTCTTTCCCGGCCACCGAACAGGTCGCGGAACGGGCCGAAGAATTTGACCCTGATTTTGATCATGACTCGGCCCGGGCTTTCCTCGCTGCCTTCTTTCTCGCCGCGCCGGCCCCCGATTTCGACAGCCTCTCCAGGAGGGCGGGAAGGACGTTTTCAGCCGCAATGTCGAACACCTCGATCGGCCGCTTCCCCAGGAGAACTCGAAGCTCGTCGAGAAGGGGCCTTCTCACAACCAGAAGGCAATCGAGTTCCGACCGCGAGAGGACGGCCGAGAGGGCCGGCCAAACACCGCGGCCGGCCAGTTCCTGCGGTCCGACCTCGTCGACGACCAGCCATCCTCCGATTGGACAACCGAGGATCTTATCCTCAGCGGCCTGTAAGCCTGAAGGAAGAAAAAAATGGAAGCCAACTTTCTGCCATCCGGCCCGTCCTTTGCGGCGGAGGAAAGGCACCGATTTGTCCGCCTTGATATCAAAGAGGTCATAGCCGGACATCCGGCCCCGCTTCAAGACGGAGAAACTGAGATAGCCGGAGACAGGGACTCCCCGGGCCTTGAGGACGGGAAGGAGGTTCTTCAAGAAACTCGTTTTTCCCGCGTGGACCGGACCCGTCAGGATAAGGATCATGCCCCCAAGATAGAACAGGGTCGGCGGGAAGTCAAAACAAAGAAAGGACCTTGTCTATCCTAGCGGACGACGACGCTCGAATCACGGGCCGTGAAGTTGATGGACTGGCCGCGCGGATTGTTGGCGGAGACCGCTGTCACCATGATGCGAGTCTCTCCCGGAGCGACCGCATCAAAGACCAGGATGGCCAGGTTTCCGCCCCCCTTCAAGCCCTGAGCAGGCTGGGGGCTGGAAAAG
>DATKXS010000086.1:0-15179 GCA_035528895.1 Candidatus Desulfaltia sp. | reverse complement strand
TATGTTCGGGTTCATCCTCGCTAAAATCTTCGTGATCGCCGACGTCAGCGTCGTCTTCCCGTGATCCACGTGCCCGATCGTCCCAATGTTTAAATGCGGCTTCGTCCTCTCAAACTTCGCCTTCGCCATTCTTGACCTCCTCTTAACGGTGAACGGGAACTCTTCCCTCAATGCGAGCGATGATCTCCTCGGCGACCTGGGGAGGAGTCGTCTCGTAGCGGGAGAACTCCATGGAAAAGACACCGCGGCCCTGGCTCAGAGTCCGGAGAACCGTGGCATAGCCGAACATCTCGGCCATGGGGACCGAGACTTTGATCACCCGCGATCCCCCCCGCATCTCCATAGAATCGATCTTCCCCCGACGGGCATTGAGGTCGCCGACAATGCCGCCGAGATAATCGTCGGGGGTGACGACCTCGAGATGCATGAACGGCTCGAGGAGTACGGGATTGGCCTTGGAAGCGGCGTCCCGAAAAGCGAGGGAGGCCGCGATCTTGAAGTCCAAAGGCGTTGAGTCCACTTCATGCCAGGACCCATCGACGAGTTTCACTCTGACGTCGACGACCGGGAAACCGGCCAGAATCCCGGCCTCCATCGCTTCCCGGATGCCGTCCCGGACGCTGGAGACGAACTCGCGTGGTATGGCGCCTCCCTTCGTTTCATCGGCGAAGAGGAATCCCCGGCCTCTCTCCAGAGGCTCGGCGGTGATCTTGCAGTGTCCGTAGTGTCCCCGGCCGCCCGTCTGGCGGATATACTTGCCTTCTCCCTCGGCCTCCCGGAGCAGTGTCTCTTTATAGGCCACTTGCGGCTTCCCGAGGTGGGCCAGGACACCGAATTCCCGTCCCAGACGGTCCATGATGACCTCAAGGTGAAGCTCCCCCATGCCGTAAACGAGGGTCTGCCCTGTCTGAGGATCCTGAGCGACCTTGAACGTCGGGTCCTCCCGGACCAGCTTATTCATTGCCGCAGCGAGCTTGGCATGCTCCACTTTTGTCCGCGGCTCGATGGTCGCCGAAATGACCGGGTCGGGAAAATTGATCGATTCCAGAACGATGGGCTGGCTGCGCAGACACAACGTGTCCCCTGTGGATAGGTTCTTCGTCGAGGCCAGGGCGGCGATGTCTCCGGCGTGGACGTCTTTGAGCTCCTTGCGCTTGTTGGCATGCATCTCGAGTAGCCGGGAGACGCGTTCCTCCTCGTCCTTGGCCGGGTTATAGAGGACCGAGCCGATCTTGGCCTTGCCTGAGTAAACCCGAAAATAAGCCAACGACCCGATGAACGGATCGGTCATGATCTTATAGACCAGGGCGGAAAAGGGTTCGGCGTCGGACGCCTTCCTCGTCTCGGGCTCGAGGGTGCGAGGATGATGGCCGACAACGGGCGGGACCTCCAGGGGAGACGGCAGGAAGTCGACGATCCCGTCGAGCAGCGGATGAACCCCTTTGTTCCGGAAAGAGGCGCCCATCAGGACGGGAACGAACTGGAGTGAAACGGTGCCCTTGCGGATGGCCTTCTTGATCTCGGGGGCAGAGATCTCCGCCCCGTTGATATACTTCTCCATCAGAGCATCGTCGACATCGCTCAGCATCTCGAGCATCCTGTTCCTTCCGGCTTTCGCCTCTTCCTGATGTTCCTCCGAGATCTCGCGGACCTCGAAATTCGTCCCCAGCAGGTCCCGGCCCCAATCGATCTCTTTCATCCCGACGAGGTCGATGATCCCGCGGTAACTCTCTTCTTGGCCGAGGGGGATTTGAATGGCCAGGGGTCTGGCATTCAGCCGTGTTTCAATCTGCCTGACGGCTGTCTCTGGGTCCGCGCCGACTCGGTCCATCTTATTGATGTAGACGATTCTCGGAACGCGGTACCGGTCGGCCTGCCGCCAGACGGTTTCCGTCTGGGGTTCGATGCCGCCGACTCCGCAGAGAATAATAATCGCCCCGTCGAGAACCCTTAGGGACCTCTCGACCTCGGCGGTAAAGTCCACGTGTCCGGGTGTGTCGATGATGTTGATCCGGTGATCTCTCCAGTAGCAGGTTGTGGCCGCGGAGGTGATCGTTATCCCGCGTTCCTGCTCCTGGGCCATCCAGTCCATGACCGCCGTACCCTCATCGACCTCACCCATTTTGTACGTGATCCCGGTGTAGAACAGGATACGTTCGGTCGTGGTCGTCTTACCCGCATCGATGTGAGCCATGATGCCGATGTTCCTGACTCGCTCGATCGGGCACGACCGCATGGCCTCTGGACTCCATTTCTCACTATGATCAAATTCGTCTTTTTAATGGCGACTACCATCTATAATGAGCAAAGGCCCTGTTGGCCTCCGCCATTTTATGCGTGTCCTCTCTTTTCTTGATGGCCCCGCCCCGGTTGTTCATGGCATCCATGAGCTCGGCCGCCAGCTTCTCTTCCATGCTCTTGCCGCTGCGCGCCCGGGCGAAGCTGAGCAGCCAGCGCACCGCCACTCCGGTTGAACGTTCGATCGGGACCTCGATGGGAACCTGGTAGGTGGCACCTCCAACACGCCGTGATTTTGTCTCCAGCACAGGCCGGACGTTTTCAATGGCCTTCTCGACGGCCTTGAGCGGATCCTCTTTCGTCTTCTGCTTGAGGATCTCCATGGCGTTGTAAACGACCCTCTCGGCGACGCTCTTTTTCCCCTCTTTCAAGTAGAGGTTGATGAGTTTCTGGACAAGGGTGCTGTTGTAGAACGAGTCGGGTTTGGTTTTCCTCTTCTTGATGGTTCCTCTTCTCGGCATCTGGGCCTCTCCTTGGTCAGCTGGCGGCTCTCTTTTCTTTAGGCTTCTTGGCTCCGTAGCGGGACCTCCCCTGGCCTCGATTCTGCACGCCTTCGGCATCCAGGGTACCGCGGATGAGGTGATAGCGCACGCCCGGCAGGTCCTTGACCCGGCCGCCCCGGACCAGGACGATCGAGTGCTCCTGGAGGTTATGTCCGACCCCGGGGATATAGCCCGTGACCTCGATATTGTTGGTCAGACGGACTCGGGCCACCTTGCGGAGAGCGGAGTTGGGTTTTTTCGGGGTAGTGGTGAACACCCGCGTGCAGACACCTCTTTTCTGAGGGCAATTCTCCAGAGCCGGAGACTTGCTCTTGTCGTGCCTGCGGGCTCGGCCTTTCCTGACTAACTGGTTAAAAGTCGGCAAAAAATCTACTCCTCCATAAAAAAAAATAGATTGGCTTCATCCCGAAGGGAAATAATCTCGAGACGAATTATGCCGATAATAGCAAAAATGCCATTCTATGTCAAGGATTTTGAGGAAGTTAGCCGGTTTTTCAGCTCTGGGCCAAAGCCTCGACTTCCGGCTCTTCTTCGGCCCCGGTCCGCTCCTTCAGCTCAACATCGCGGTAGAACTTGTATCCCGTTCCCGCGGGGATGAGCCGGCCCATAATAATGTTCTCCTTCAGTCTCCTCAAATAATCTACTTTCCCGCACAGGCTGGCCTCGGTCAGGACGCGGGTCGTCTCCTGGAAAGAGGCCGCGGCGATGAAGCTGTCGGTGCTCAAGGCGCTCTTGGTGATGCCCAGGAGGAGGGGCCGGGCCTTGGCCGGCTTCCCGCCCTTTTTCATGATCTTCTCGTTCTCCTCCTGGAAGACGAACTTGTCGACCTGTTCGTCGATCAATAACTCGGTGTCCCCGACCTCCTCGACCTTGACCCAGCGGAGCATCTGCCGGATGATGACCTCGATATGCTTGTCGTTGATGGTCACGCCCTGGAGACGGTAGACCTCCTGGACTTCCCGAAGCAGGTACTCGGCCAGTTCCTTCTCTCCCAGGACACGGAGGATGTCATGGGGATTGACCGGTCCGTCCATGAGGGGCGTGCCCGCCCGCACGCGCTCTCCCTCGCCGACGGCCAGATGCGCGCCCTTGGGAATGAGATACTCCTTTTCCCCGCCTTTCTCGCTGATAGCCGACAGCTTGCGGTAGCCCCTGACCAGCCCGCCGAACTGGACGACACCGTCGATCTCTGAGATGACGGCCGGATTCTTCGGCCGCCGGGCTTCGAACAGCTCTTCGGCACGGGGCAATCCGCCCGTAATGTCCTTGGTCCGGGCGACCTCGCGCGGGATCTTGGCCAGGACGATGCCGGCGTGGACTTTGCCGCCCTCCTTGATCTCCAGTGTCGCCCCGGAAGGCAAGTAATAGCGCCGCAGCAGGACGGGTTTCTCTTTCCCGTCGCGCCCTTTCTCCTTTTGAGTGGGATGGACGATCTCGATCCGGGGCTGCATTTTCTCATCCTTGGGCTCGATGACGACCTTGGTGATCAATCCGGTGAACTCGTCCTGGATCTCCTCCATGCTGACCCCGAGCACGACATCATGGAACTCGGCGATGCCGCTGTCCTCGGTGAGGATGTAGGTGTTGAAGGGATCCCACTCGGCAAAGGGCTGCCGCGCTTTTACGGGGTCTCCGTCCTTGACGAAGACGCGGGCGCCGTAGGGCACCTGATAATGTTCGATCTCGCGGGAGCGGTGGTCCAGCACAGCAATGTTGGCATTCCGGTTGACCACCACCAGCTGCCCCTCCTTGTTCAAGACCCCTTTCAGGTTGTTGAACCGGACCGTGCCGTCGTTCTTGGCCTCGAGTTTCGACCTCTCCGCACCGCGCATGGCGATCCCGCCGACGTGGAAAGTTCTCATGGTCAATTGCGTGCCCGGCTCGCCGATTGACTGGGCGGCGATGATGCCGACCGCCTCGCCCAGCTCGGCCAGGGAACCGCTGGACAAATTGCGGCCGTAACAGAGCTGACAGACACCCCGCTTCGCCTCACAAGTCAGGACGGAGCGAATGCGGACCCGTTCGATGCCCAAGAGCTGGAACTGATGGGCGATCTCTTCGGTGATCTCCTGGTTTGGTGCAACGATCACTTCGTTGGTGTCGGGATGGAGGATCTTCTCCATGGCGATCCGGCCGATGATCCGGTCGGTGAAGGGTTCGATGATCTCCCCGTTCTCGACGATGGCCGTGATGTTGACTCCCTTCAGTGTCCCGCAATCGCGCTCGTCGACGATGGCCTCCTGGGCCACATCGACCAGCTTGCGTGTCAGATAGCCGGAATTGGCCGTTTTCAGGGCCGTGTCCGCCAATCCCTTTCGTGCGCCGTGCGTGGAAAGGAAGTACTGCAGGACGTTCAACCCTTCCCTCAGGTTGGAGACGATCGGCGTCTCGATGATCTCGCCGGAAGGTTTGGACATCAGTCCGCGCATCCCGGCCAGCTGCCGGATCTGCTGTTTGTTGCCGCGCGACCCGGAGTCGGCCATGACAAACAGCGGGTTGAGCTCGCGCCCCTCCAAGCTCATCTTCTTCATCTCGCCGATCATGGCGTTGGAAACCCGATCGGTCACGGTGCTCCAGATCTCGATGGCGCGGTTGAAGCGCTCACCGGCGGAAATCGTCCCGTCGCGGTAGAGTTTCTCGATGTCCTGGACATCCTTTTGGGCCCTGTCGACGAGGCCCTTTTTTTCCTTGGGAATAACAAAATCATCGATGCCGAGGGAGAAGCCGGCCAGGGTCGCATAGAGGAATCCGGTCTCCTTCATCTTATCCAGGATCCCGATCGTTTGTTTAAGGCCGACCTTGAGATAGGTCAGGGTGACCAGGCTTTCTATCCCCTTCTTCCTCAACATTCCGTTGATGAAAGGGACCTCCCGGGGCAGGATGCTGTTGAAGATGATCCGGCCGGGGGTGGTATCCACGAGCGCGTTCTGGATGTCGGTCACCGGGCAGGTCATGACCGCTTGGTCATCGTAATAGGTGGCCAGGTTCATGAACGGCCCCTTGAACCTTAACTTGATCCGGGCTTGCAGGGAAACCTTCCTGTTCTCCAGGGCAAGCAGGACCTCCTCGGGGGAAAAGAATATCCGGCCCTCTCCGGGAAGGCCTGTTTTCTCCAGCGTCAGATAATAACATCCGAGGACCATGTCCTGGCTGGGAATGGTCAGCGGCCGCCCGTGGGCGGGTGAAAGAATGTTGTTGGTGGATAGCATCAGCGTCTGGGCTTCGATCTGGGCCTCGACGGAGAGGGGGATGTGGACGGCCATCTGGTCGCCGTCGAAATCGGCGTTGAAGGCGGCGCAGACGAGCGGATGGATCTGGATGGCCTTGCCCTCGATAAGGATGGGTTCAAAGGCCTGGATACCAAGCCGGTGAAGCGTGGGAGCGCGGTTGAGCAGGATCGGATGCTCCCGGACCACTTCCTCCAGGTAATCCCAGACCTCAGGCCGTTCCGCTTCGTGCCATTCCCGGGCGATCTTGACGCTCGGGACCAGCCCTTCTTTCTCCAATTTGTGGAAAATGAACGGTTTGAAGAGTTCCAGGGCCATCTTTTTCGGAAGCCCGCACTGGTTGAGCTTGAGCTCCGGCCCGACTACGATGACGGACCGGCCGGAATAATCGACCCGCTTTCCCAGCAGGTTCTGGCGGAACCGCCCCTGTTTTCCCCGCAGCGCTTCGCTCAGCGACTTGAGCGGCCGGCGGTTGGCGCCGAGATGGACACGGCCTCTCTTCCCGTTGTCGAAGAGGGCGTCGACAGCTTCCTGGAGCATCCGCTTCTCATTGCGAATGATGAGCTCGGGAGCCTTGAGCTCGATCAGCTTTTTGAGGCGGTTGTTCCGGTTGATCACCCGCCGGTAAAGGTCGTTCAGGTCGGAGGTGGCGAACCGCCCACCATCCAGCCTGACCAGGGGACGAAGGTCGGGCGGGATGACGGGGACAACCTTGACGATCATCCACTCCGGTCGGTTTCCGGACTTCCTCAGCGCCTTGAACACCCGGAGCCGCTTGGCGGTGCGCAGCTTCCTCTGCTGAGAGGTCTCCTTCTTCATCATCTTCCGCAGGCGTTCGGACTCTTTGTTGATGTCGATCCTGGCGAGCAGGGCATCGATGGCCTCGGCGCCGATCCCGACCTCAAACTTGTTGCCGTATTTCTCCTGGGCCTCTTTCAACTCCTCCTCGTTGAGCAGCTGCTTCTCCTTGAGCGGCGTGTCACCGGCGTCAAGGACGATATTGGACTCGAAATAGAAGACCTTCTCCAGGTCCTTGATGGAGAGGTCAAGAACCAGCCCGATCCGGCTCGGCGGGCTTTTGAAGAACCAGATGTGGGCCACCGGTGAAGCCAGCTGGATGTGGCCCATCCGCTCCCGCCGGACCTTGGACTTGGTCACCTCGACGCCGCAGCGCTCGCAGATGATGCCGCGGTATTTCATCCGCTTGTATTTGCCGCAGAGGCACTCGTAATCGTTGATCGGGCCGAATATTTTGGCACAGAAAAGGCCGTCCTTTTCCGGTTTGAAGGTCCGGTAATTGATGGTCTCGGGCTTGGTGACTTCACCCCAGGACCAGCTCTTGATCTTCTCCGGGGAAGCGATGCTGATCCGAACCCGGTCGAAATCGACCCTGGCCCTGGCCGACACGTTTGTTTTGACTTCCATTACCGCTCTCCTTTGATGGCCGGGACCTCGATCCCCCAGGGCAGGATCTCATCCCTCTCGGCCTTTTCCAGCTCGACGCTCAGGCAAAGGCTCTGCAGCTCCCGGATGAGGACGTTGACTGACTCGGGCAGCCCGGGCTGGAAGTCCAGGTCGCCCTTGACGATGGCTTCGTAGATCTTGGCCCGCCCCTCGACATCGTCGGATTTGACGGTCATAAGTTCCTGAAGAGTGAAGGCGGCGCCGTAGGCCTCCAGCGCCCAGACCTCCATCTCTCCGAAGCGCTGTCCGCCGAACTGGGCTTTCCCGCCCAGGGGCTGCTGGGTGATCAGGCTGTAGGGCCCCGTCGACCGGGCATGGATTTTATCATCAACGAGATGATAGAGCTTCATCATGTAGATGGACCCGACGGTGACCTCCTGGGCCAGGAGCTCTCCCGTCATCCCGTCGTAGAGCGGGGTTTTTCCGGATTCAGCCAGCCCGGCTTTCTTCAGGAGATTCTTGATCTCTCCTTCCGTAACGCCGTCAAAAACCGGCGTGTCGACCCAGAGGTTGAGCTTACTGGCCGCCCAGCCGAGGTGGGTCTCCAGGATCTGTCCGACGTTCATCCGGGAAGGAACGCCCAGCGGATTGAGGACGATCTCCACCGGAGTGCCGTCGGGCAGGCGGGGCATGTCCTCTTCGGGCACGATCTTGGCGACGATGCCCTTGTTGCCATGGCGCCCGGAGACCTTGTCTCCGACCGAGAGCTTTCGCTTCATGGTGATATAGACCTTGATCGCCTGGATGACGCCGGGAGAGAGCTCATCCCCCTTCTTCAGGGCATCCACCTTCTCTTTGAATTCTGCCCTGAGGGCGTCGATCTGGCGGCGGACTTTCTTCTCGATGTCCTTGATCTTCCAGTCACGGTCCTCGTTGCTCTTGAGCTTCAGCTTGGAGTAATCCTCGGGATCGATGCCGTCGAGGACCTTTTCGGCCAGCTTGGTGCCTCTGGTGAGCGAGAGGCCGGAGATTTCCTGGTCCTTCTCGACGACCTCGCCTTTGAGATAGGTCTTGACCCGCCGCCATTTCTCCCCCTCGAGGATGCTGATCTCGTCCTCGAGGTTGCGTTTCATCTTGGCGATCTCTTCCTTCTCGATGACCTTCGCCCGCGGTCCTTTTTCGCTCCCCCGCCGGGAAAAGATGCGGACGTCGATGACGGTGCCTTCGACCCCCGGAGAGCAGTAGAGCGAAGCATCCTTCACGTCCAGGGCTTTCTCTCCGAAGATGGCCTTGAGCAGCTTTTCCTCGGGCGAGAGCTGCGTTTCCCCTTTGGGAGCGACCTTCCCGACCAGGATGTCCCCCGACTTCACGTAGGCCCCGATCCGGACGATCCCGTTTTCATCCAGGTTGCGGAGCAGGTTTTCGGGTACGTTGGGGATATCCTGGGTGATCTCCTCGGGGCCGAGTTTGGTGTCCCGGGCTTCGATCGTCTCTTCGACGATGTGGATGGACGAGAAGACGTCCTCCTTGATCAGGTTTTCGCTGACGATGATGGCGTCCTCGAAGTTGTACCCGCGCCAGGGCATGAAGGCGCAAATGACGTTCCTCCCGAGGGCCAGCTCGCCCTTGTCTGTACAGGAGCTGTCGGCCAGGATCTGTCCCCGCGCCACCCGATCGCCTTTGCGGACGATCGGCTGGTGGTTGACGCAGGTATTCTGGTTGGTCCGGAGGAACTTGGTCAGAAGATAGAGGTCGGTTCCGACTTCATGTTCCTTGGAATTTTCCTTATCGTCGACCCGGATCAGGATCCGCTCGGCGTCGACGAACTCGACGACACCGGGCCGCCGGCAGATGATGACGTCACCCGACCCCTTGGCGACAAGGTATTCAATCCCGGTCCCGACGCGGGGGGCCTCGGGACGAAGCAGCGGGACGGCCTGCCGCTGCATGTTCGATCCCATCAGGGCGCGGTTGGCGTCGTCGTGCTCGAGAAAGGGGATCAGGGCGGCCGAGAGGGATACGAGCTGCTTGGGGGAAACGTCGATGTATTCGACCTGATCCCTGGGGACCACCTTAGAATTGCCGGCCTGGCGGGCGCTGACGTACTCGTTGATGAAGCGTCCGGTCTCGTCTAAGGGCGCATTGGCCTGGGCGATGGTGTATTTTTCCTCCTCCCAGGCCGTCTGGTAGAAACAGTGGAGTTCGACGACGGGCAGCTGCCTGTACTTCCCTTTCTTGATCTTTTCGATCGTCTTCAGGATCTCGCTTTTTTCTACGACCTCGCCGATCTTATAGGAACTGTCGCCGGGATGGACGATCCTGACGTAATCGATGATCCGGCCGTTATCGACCTTCCGGTAGGGCGTCTCGATAAACCCGTAATCATTCACCCGGGCATAGCAGCTCAGCGAAGAAATAAGGCCGATGTTCGGGCCTTCCGGCGTCTCCACCGGACAGATCCGGCCGTAATGTGAATTCTGGATGTCGCGAACCTCGAACCCGGCCCTCTCCCGGCTCAGTCCGCCCGGTCCGAGAGCGCTCAGGCGTCTTTTATGGGTGATCTCGGCCAGGCTGTTGATCTGGTCCATGAACTGGGAGAGCTGAGAGCTCCCGAAGAACTCTTTGAGGGCGGCGATGACGGGCTTGGAATTGATCAGGTCCTGAGGCATGGCCGAGGTCAGGTCGGAGCTGATGGTCATCTTCTCTTTGATCGTCCTCTCCATGCGGGTCAGGCCGATACGAAAGGCGTTCTCGACCAGCTCGCCGACTGACCGGACCCGACGGTTGCCGAGATGGTCGATGTCGTCGACCGTCCCCTCTCCCTGTCGCAGGCGGAAGAGGTACTTGATAACATCGATATAGTCCAGGGGCTGGAGGACCTTCTCTTCGAGCGAAGTCTTCCGGCCGAGCTTGAGGTTGAACTTCAGCCGGCCGATGCGGGAGAAGTTGTATTTCTGGGAGTTGAAAAAAAGATTGTGAAAGAGGTTGTGGGCGCTTTCCATGGTATGGGGTTCGCCCGGCCTCAACTTCCGGTAGATCTCGGCCAGAGCCTGACTGCTGTCCTTGCGCAGGTCCTTCTTGAGGGTATTGCTGATGATCGTGCCCGTCTGGTCCTGCTCAGGGAAGAAGACCTCGAACGGCTCGCCACGGCCGCTGAGGAGGTCGAGCTGGACATCGCCCAGCTCCTCGTTCGTCTTGACCTTTCCCTTGATCGAGCTCAGGGAAAACGCCCCCTGACGATCCTTCTTGAAGAGGGGAATCCTGGCGATTCCCTTCTCCTTGAGCTCCTGGATGATCTCGGGAGTGAGTTTTTTCCGGGCAGGAACGAGGACTTTTCTGGAGTTCGGGGCGGAGATGTCGTCGGCCGTCGTCTTCCCTACCAGGTCATCCGAAAGCTCCCAGAAGAGCCGGCCGTCCTCGGCGATGATCTTGAAAACGCGGTAAAACAAACGGATGATCTCTTCGTCCGAACCGAACCCGAGGGCTCGCAAGAACACCGAGGCCAGGAATTTCTTTTTCCGGTCCAGGCGGACGTAAAGGATGTTCTTGGAATCGTATTCGAACTCGACCCAGGCTCCCCGGTAAGGGATGATCTTGCCGATGAAGAACCCTTTGGTCTCTCCGGGACGGAAAAAGACGCCGGGCGAACGCTGGAGCTGGCTGACGACAACGCGCTCGATGCCGTTGAAGATGAACGTCCCTTTGTCGGTCATCAGGGGGAAGTCCCCGAAATAGACCTCTTGCTCCTTGATATGCTTGAGCCTTTTGGACTTGGTGTTGGCATCCTTCTCCCAAGAGATCAGGCGGACCTTCAGCCGCAGCGGGACGGAAAAGGTATAGCCCTTCTGGATACATTCGTTCGGGCTATATTTGAGCTTCAGTCTCACCCTGTCCCCGCAGTGCTCACAGGTCGGGACCACGATCTTCTTCATGGTGCCGCAATAGGGACAGATCTCCTTTTCGGTCAGCTCCACCTCGACGGGGAGGAGGGTGTCGCAGGACTTACAGCGGGCCCGGGAATTCTCGACTCCCTTCAGCCGTCCACACTTGCACTCCCAGTTCCCGATCGAATAGCTGATGAAGTCGAGCGCCGTGGTCTCCTTGAAGTCGGAGATGGGAAAAACGTCCTTGAAGGCGGACTGCAGGCCCGTGTCCTTTCGCTCCTCAGGCAGCAGGTCCATTTGCAGGAACTCAGCATAGGACTGCCGTTGGATGGCTAAAAGATCGGGCATCGGAAATTGCGTCCCGATCTTGGAAAAATCGGTCCGCACGATGCGATGGTTGCTGATTGCGGATTCCTTTTGCATGTTAACTCTCGGACAAGAGTCGTTTCATCATCCCTCACAATAAAGGGACCACCGTCAGTATACGGCTCACTGCAGCTCGACGGTCGCTCCCATTTCCTCGAATTTCGCTTTGATCGACTCGGCCTCTTCCTTGTTCACCTTCTCTTTGACCGGCTTGGGGACCGAGTCCACCAGATCTTTGGCCTCTTTCAGCCCGAGGCTGGTGATCTCGCGGACGATCTTGATAACGTTGATCTTCTTGTCGCCGGCGCTCTTGAGCACGACCGTGAACTCCGTCTTGGCTTCCTCGGCCGGCGTTTCCGCCCCCGGCGCGGCCGCACCCGGCATGGCCATGGGAACGGCGGCGGCGCTGATTCCGTAGCGGGTCTCGAACTCCTTGATGTAGTCAGCCAGCTCCAACACGGTCAGACCGTCCAGGTGCTCGAAAAACTGTTCCTTGGTGAGTTTGGTTGCGTCTTCTTTCGCTTTGGTCATTTTTACCTCCGACCTATTTTTTTTCTTTTAATTGACTCAACAACTGGCCCAGCTGAGACAGGGGGGCCTGCCAAGTCCTCAGAAGCTGGACGAGGGGAAAGGCCATCAGATAACCGATCTTTCCGAGCAGTCCTTCTCGGGATCCCAGTTTGCAGACCTCGTCAAACCGCTCCGGCGGGAGCAGTTGTCCCTCGATGAGTCCCCCCTTGAAGGTCATGACTTTGTTCCGAACGGAAAATTCCTTGAGCAGCCGGGCCAGCTTTATCGGATCTTCGGCGGCCAGAGCGGCGGCTGTAGGTTTCTGGAAATAGGCCCGGAATTCCTGGGGGAATTCCTCCTTCAGGGCGCGCAAGGCCAGCCGATTCTTGAGGACCTTGAACTCATACGAATTCTTCTTCAGGAGCTTCCTCAGGGCCACCGCCTGGGAGACCTTCATGCCGGTGTAATCCAGGAGAAAGATGGTCTTGTGGCGATTGAAGTCCTCTTCCCAATTCTTGACCGCTTGGGCTTTCGCGTCTCTCTTCACCGTTCGTCTCCTATTTTTCCAGAATGGCCTCGGAAATCCTGAAGCTGGGCCCCATTGTCGACGAGATGGACATGGTCCGGATGTACTTGCCCTTGGCGGCGGCAGGCTTAGCCTGGACGACGGCTTGGATGTAGGTCCGGATGTTTTCTACCAGCTTCTCCTCCGGGAAAGAGATCTTGCCGACCGTGGAATGGAGGATGGCCGTCTTGTCGACGCGAAACTCGACCTTTCCGGCTTTGGTCTCCTCAACGGCTTTCTTGATATCGAATGTCACCGTCCCCGACTTGGGGTTGGGCATCAGCCCCTTGATGCCGAGAATCCGACCCAGCTTGCCGACCCCCCTCATCACGTCGGGGGTGGCGATAACGACGTCGAAATCGATCCAGCCCGCAGCGATCTTCTCGATCAGTTCCTCGCCTCCGGCGTGGTCCGCCCCGGCCTCCTCGGCCTCCTTGATCTTCTCCCCCAAGGCGATGACGCAGATCTTCTTCTTCTTTCCGGTCCCGTGCGGGAGAACGACGATCCCCCGGACCATCTGGTCGGAATGCTTGGGATTGACCCCCAGGCGCATGGCGATGTCCACGGATTCGTCGAACTTGGCGTAGCCCGCTTTCTTCAAAAGACTGACCGCTTCCTCGAGACTGTAGTCCGACTGCCCGACCAGCTCTCTGGATTTGACGTACTTCTTTCCTCGCTTACTCACTGACGATCTCCAATCCCATATTCCTGGCGGTGCCTTCGATGATCCTCCTGGCCGCCTCCAGATCGCTGGCGTTGAGGTCGGGGAGCTTCACTCGGGCGATGTCCTCGATCTGCTTCCGCGTGACCCGGCCGACCTTTTCTTTATTCGGCGCACCCGAGCCTTTGGCGATGCCGGCGGCTTTCTTCAGAAGATAAGAGGCTGGGGGGGTTTTGAGCTCGAAAACGAAGCTCTTGTCCTTGTACACCGTGATGATCACCGGGATGATCGACCCTTCCTCCATCCCCCGGGTCTTCTCATTGAACTGGCGGACGAAATCCATGATGTTGACGCTGTGCTGGCCCAGAGCCGGGCCGACCGGAGGCGCCGGGCTGGCCTGCCCTGCGGCTATCTGCAACTTGATTCGAGCGGTCACTTCCTTTGACATCCTTTCCTCCTATAGCTTCTCCACCTGCAGGAACTCCAGTTCCACGGGAGTCGAGCGGCCGAAGATCGTGACCAGCACCTTGAGCGTGCTCCTCTCGCGATTGACCTCTTCCACGATCCCGTTGAAATTGAAGAACGGGCCGTCGATGATCCTGACGGCCTCCCCCTTCTCGAAGGAATGCTTGGGCTTGGGTTTTTCGGAAGTCGTTTCCATATGCTCGACGATCTGGCCGACTTCGTCCCGGTTGAGCGCTGAAGGCTTCCTCCCCGAACCGACGAAGCCCGTCACCTTGGGAGTCTCGCGGACAAGGTGCCAGTTCTCGTCGCTCATTTCCATCTCGACCAGGATATACCCCGGATAGGACCTCTTGGTGGAAACGACCTTCCTTCCGCCCTTGATCTCGATGACATCCTCGGTGGGGATGATGATCTGCCCGAACTGATCCTCGAAGTTCAGCTCGATGGCCCGCTGGCGGATCGATTCGGCCACGAATTTCTCGAAACCGGAATAGGTGTGAACAACATACCAATTCTTTGTCATTTTACGAACCTGTTCAGCCAAAGAACGCCTTGATCTGCAGGAGGACCCAGGAAAAGATAGAGTCCATAAAATACAGGTAGAAGCCGAAGAAAACCATGGCGATGATGACCACCACGGTGGTGTTGTAAACCTCGTTGCGGGAAGGCCAGGTGACCTTCTTGATCTCGGACCGCACCTCTCTCAGAAAATTGGAGAAGCGCTTGTGCCATCTGACTTTTTGTTCCATGGGCAATCTCTCTTCAAGTCACGATCCGTCCTGAGCTTATGCCTCCTTTGATCTGAGGGAGTGCGTGCTTTGCTGCTGCTCTCTTCTCAACAGAAGCAAGGGCAGGTGAGGCAGGACTCGAACCCGCAACCTGCGGTTTTGGAGACCGCTGCTCTAACCAGTTGAGCTACTCACCTTCCCGCCGTTATTCCTTCCTTATCTTATCTGAATCGCGATCTCAAGCCCGGCCGCGGTTCACTTCACTTCCTTGTGAAGCGTGTGCTTCCGGCAGAACTTGCAGTATTTCTTGGTTTCCAGACGCTTGGTCTGGGCCTTCTTGTTCCGCGTAGACGTGTAATTCCGGCGCTTGCACTCCGTACACTGCAGGGTGATCAGTTCTCTCATTCCGGTATCGGATCACTCGAGAATCTCGGTCACCGACCCGGCGCCGACCGTTCGTCCGCCCTCGCGGATGGCGAACCGCAGCCCCTTCTCCATGGCCACGTCCGTGATCAGCCCGATCTCCAGGTTCACGTTGTCCCCGGGCATCACCATCTCCACGCCCTGC
>DATKXS010000085.1:0-4872 GCA_035528895.1 Candidatus Desulfaltia sp. | reverse complement strand
GGCCAGGGCGCGGATCATCTCGTCCGAAAGGTTCCTCGGGCTGTCACAGAGAGCGCGGCAGGAAGAGTGGGAGGCGATAACGGGCGCCCGAGTCACCTCAAGGACGTCATAGAAGGACTTGTCCGAGATGTGCGAGACATCGACCATCATGCCCAGGCGGTTGCAAGCGGCCACGACTTCCCGGCCGAAATCGCTGAGACCGCGGTCCTCTGGGTCCTGCCGGTCGGTGGAGGAGTCGCAGATGTCGTTGTCCCGGGAGTGACAGAGGGTGAGATAGCGCACTCCCCTCTTATAAAAGTCTTCCAGGTTCTCCAGGCTCTTGCCCACGGGATAGCCGTTCTCCATACCGATGAAGGCCACCCGCAGTCCTTGTTTTTCCAGCCGGTAGGCGTCGTCGGGAGTGAGCGCCAGGCCGACGAGGTCCGGGTACTTTTCGCACATGGCCTGGATGGCGTCGAGCGTCTTGAGGGCCCATTCTTTTGCCCGGGTATACCCCTGATCGGTACGCTCGCCCTGGCCGACGAAGACGGCGAAGAATTCCGCGTCCAGCCCGCCCTCGGCCATCCGGGGCAGGTCGACCCTGCCGCCGGCCCGGTCGCCGGGCTCGTGCCGGACGCCGATATCCCAGCTGCCGCCCGGGAGGCGGGAGGCGGTATCGCAGTGCGTGTCCACGGTCAGGACACGGTCATGAATCCGGCGGGCCTTGATCGCCAGGTCCTCCTCGGCGAGCTCCGGCCGGCAAGATGCCAGGAATAACATGAAAACAGTCAGGCAAAAGAGGACCGAAAGATGGATTTTTTTTCGCGACATGATATTCCTTTCAGTTGAAGAAAGGGGGAAATCTCCTGCGCGGCACTCTCATTGGAGGGTCCTTATTGTATCACAGTCCGTCCCGCTTTCTCATTAAACAAGCGGCCGACACGAAAATGGAGTGACAAATGGGGACTGAACGAATGAAAAATATGGACGGTCCTTAAGAAAAACTCCCTCTCCCTTGACGGTAGAGGGTGGAGGGAGAGGGTGGAAAAAAAGACCGTACTCACTTTATTGACCCTTCTCCTCTGCCTCTGTTATGCTTAGCCGAGCCGCCTTGGCCGATCGATGCGCAGCCTTCCCGAAGAGCGAAGAAAAAGGGCCGTTGGCCTCGCCCTCATCCTCACGGCGGCCGCCCTCCTGGCCGGCGTCTACCTCCTTCATATCGGCCGGGACATGTCGGATTTCGGAGTCTGTTACCAAGGCGGTCAGCGAATCGTCCAGGGAGAAACGCTCTACCGGGACGCGGATGGGCATCTTCAATACAAGTATTCACCGACTTCGGCCCTTTTTTTCGCGCCTCTGGCGCTCCTCCCCTTTGGCGCGGCCAAGGTCATCTGGTATATCCTGGAATTCGCTTTTTTGGCCGGAATTTTTCTCCTCTTCTTCAAGATCCTCCCGATCGCGGGAAAAAGAGCGGCGTCGACTCTTGCCTGGACCTTCCTCATCGAGCTCAAGTTCTTCGCCCGTGAGATAGAACTCGGTCAGGTCAACCTCTTCATCCTCTTCCTCCTGACCTCGATGCTTTATCTCCTCCTCTGGAAGAAAGATATTGCCGCAGGGTTTCTATGGGGGAGTTCGCTCTTTTTCAAGCCCTATGCACTCGTTTTCCTGCCCTATTTCCTCATCAAGAGGAAATTCCGGACGCTCGTCGCCGGGCTGGCCACCGCTCTCATTGGACTATTGCTTCCGGCGATCTTCTACGGAGTCCGGGGCAACCTGGCCGTCCTCCGGGAATGGCCGGCGACCCTCTCCAAATCGACCTCCGGGCTTCTAGCCAGCTATGATAATGCTTCCCTCTATGGCTTTCTGCTGAAGACGTTCTCTTTCCTTTCGAAACAAGCCACAGGGGCCATCTTCCTGACGATCTTCCTGGCGCTGGCTCTCGCCGTCCTCTGGATGATCAAGAAGGGGCAAGAGCCAGCCGCCCCGCAAAATCCTGAAGTTCTCGAGAGCGCCTTTCTCCTCATCCTGATCCCCCTTTTCTCCCCTCTAGGCTGGAATTACAACTACCTTTATTCTATACCCGTCGTCATGATCGTCATCGCCGGTTGGCGCCGGCTGCCGCCCGCTTTGAGGATCATCCTGATCGTCAATTTCCTGGCCGTCTCCACAAGTCTCATCGAAGTCTGGGGCCGGGAGCTATTTCGATTCTATACACACAACGCCCTGGTCGCCCTCAACTTCCTGATCATCCTGGTCCCCTTGTTCTATCTGCGGGCGAAAAACATACACTAATACATCGGATAATCCCGGCAACCTCTTCAGTCGTGGCGGAGGGCGCGTACCGGGTCGACCCGGGCGGCCCGCATAGCCGGGTAGATACCCGCCGCTAGGCTCACCGCTACGGCAAAGACGACCGCCCCCAGACACAACCAGACGGGAAAGCTGAAATAGTGGATAAAAGGAACGCCCTGCCTGGCCAGGAAGTAGTTGACGACGCGGTTGATGATCCCGCTCACCACCCAGCCGAGCGCCAGGCCGAAGACGCCCCCCAGGGATCCGATGATGCTCGATTCAAAAAAGAAGATCCGGCGGATGTCCCGGTCGCTCGCCCCGACCGCTTTCATGATGCCGATTTCGGAATAGCGTTCCAGGATGGACATGACCATGGTGTTGACGATCCCGAGCGAGGCGACGACGATGGCGATCATGCCCACGGCCGCTAGGATCATATCCATGACCAGGAAGCCGCGCTGGACTTCCTCGAACTGGTCGGCCAGGGCGAAGCTCTGAAATCCCATTTCGGAGACCTCCCGCTTGACCGGCTCGACATAGGCCGGCGAGGAGAGGCGGACGTTGAGCGCCGAATAGCCGAGCCGGCCCTCCCTCGCCCTGAAAATGTCCCAGATGTTGCTGAAAGGAAGCTTTTTCATTCGCTCTGAGGTCCCGGGCGGGATGAAGATATCGCTCTGGATGGGCATCGGTCCGGCAAAGGTCATGCTCTCGGTAACGCCGACGACGGTCAGATCGTAGTCTTCCATCCGGAAGGGAAGCTTCTCTCCGCCCAGGGCCGCCGCCAAATCAAGGGGATTGAGGCGGGAAAAATCGAAGGCGATTGAGGAGATCGTCACCATCTTCCCGACTGCGGTCTCCGGGTCGTCGACGCCCAGCCGGCGGAGGAACGATTTGGACAAGACCAGGGAATTTTCATCGTCCGACCCGTATCCGCGGCCGGCGCTGAACCGGAAGGCCTTCGATGATACCACCTTGGCGGGAATGACTTGGACCAGCCGGAATTCCTCCTTTTCGTTGAACCGGACAATGGCCGGGATGCGGATTTCCGGAAAGACCGTTTCCACTCCCTTGAGCGCCGCGATCTTCTCCATGGCAGCGTCATCGAGCGTCACCCGGCCGGCCCCGGAGGGAACAGCGGCCGGCGGCCTCTCGTCGGGGTCGAACCGCTCCCGCGTCATGAAGTCTTCGGCGAAGACGGCGATGGAGTTGAAGAGGTCGAGCGAGCGGAAGCTCTCGGTCACGTTCTTCTGCATCCCTTTGCCGAAAGAGACCATGGAAACGAGCGCCCCGATGCCGATGGTCACCCCGAAGGCGGTGAGAAAGGCCCGCAGCTTTCTCTTCCGGAGGTTGGAAAAGGCGAGCTCGATATGGTCGCTAAGCTTCATCGCCATTTTTCCTGGGTCTCAACCCGGCCGTCGTGGAGCCGGACGCCGCGGTGGGCGAATTCCCCGGCCAGCGCCTCTTCATGAGTGACCAGGACGACGGTCAAGCCCTGGTCCCGGTTGAGGCCGGCCAGGAGGGTGATGATTTCCCGGGCCGTGCGACTGTCCAGGTTGCCGGTCGGCTCGTCGGCCAGTAGGACCCGGGGATTGTTGATCAGGGCCCGGGCGATGGCCACCCGCTGCTGCTCGCCCCCGGAAAGCTCGGAGGGCCGGTGCCGCATTCTCTCTCCGAGACCGACCCGGGCCAGCATCTCGGCGGACCGCTTCCGGCGCTCCCTCTTGGGAATCCCGGCGAAGATCAGCGGCAGGGCCACGTTCTCGAGCGCGTCCCGGCCGGGGATGAGGTTGAACGACTGGAAGATCATGCCGACGCCCGAGCGCCGGTAGAGCGCCAGCTCCTCCCGGTTCATCTCCGAGATCTTACGGCCTCCGACCTCGATCATCCCCGCCGTCGGCGTATCCAGGCCGCCGAGCAGGTTGAGAAAAGTGGATTTTCCGGAGCCGGAAGCGCCCGTCACCGCCGCGAAAACGCCGTCCTCGAGGCTGAGCGTTACGTCCTGGAGCGCGACGACCCGGACCTTGGCGGTCGCATAGATTTTGCTGAGCTTCGAAATCCTAATCATGGTGACGTTCCCTAAGGTACCACCTTTCTTCGCTTTTTCCGCTCGATATGAATGGCTATCCCTGACCTAAACCTCAGTTTAAACCTTCTTCAATTAACATTCTAAAATCAATCCAAGTTCAAGACTAGTCAAAGGTGGCACCTTGGGGAACGTCCCCTAGTATTTGCCTAGTCAAAGGTGGCACCTTGGGGAACGTCCCCTAGTATTTGCCGTCCATGGCGAACTCGGCGCTGTCGAGCCAGAAGCCCGACCCGGTCACGGAATCATACTGAGCCAGGAGAAGATCGTAATGGAACCGTTCCTCGTCGGCGATCTTCTCGAAGATCTCCTTGGCCTTGGGGTCGTCCATCTCGGAGGTGGAATTGGTGAAAAAGTCGATGGCCTTCTGCTCGAGCTCCATCCCGATGCGCAGGGCTTCGACCTCGCTCTTTCCTTCCGCCCGCTTCATCCGCTCGGTGAGTTCCTGGATCACGGGCGAAGGCCCCTTGAGCTCCTCGCTCCGGACCTGTTTTTTCCAGTCGTCCGATTGGATGACC
>DATKXS010000084.1:0-42785 GCA_035528895.1 Candidatus Desulfaltia sp. | reverse complement strand
GGCGAACGAAGGGTCATCTTTGACCGCGGGAGGCGGCTCGGGGTTGGTGGAGGAGTCGCTGCTGCAGTGGGAGAGGAAGATGATCGTCAGGACGGCCAGGAACGCTCCGAGAGAACCGATATATTTTCTCACGCGAAATCTCCTTACTAAATTTATAAATATTATAGAAATACTAAATTAAAAAGGCAAGCCGCCTCATGAGGCGCCGTTTCGTCGCCGGCATTCCGGCTCCCTAGTGGTGCGTCTCACAAATAACTTGGCTTTAGAACGATCAATAAAGACGCGCCACCGCGGGGGAGTTTGAGGGGGACGGCGTCGTTCCCCTCAGGGGGTCAGCGGAGCGGAGCGCCGAGGGGGGAGCTTGACTCCCCCCTGTAAGTGTCCCGTCTCTGCGGAGGACTTTTGGAAGAGATTTACGAGATGGGACACTAGCGCGGTGTATCGGTGTATTTCAGCTCCGACCCCAGCAGGCTGTGGGGGATCAAGAAGACGATGAGCGTTACGACGGATGCGGCCAGCACCCAGCGCCTGTTCTGTCTTCCTCCCCGGCCGGCGACGAGCGCCGCCACCCAGGCCAGCATGGCAAAAAGCGTCTTGCTGTCCGTCAGGTCCGTGCCGAGGGGAAAACCGGTCCACCAGGCGTTGAAGGCGAATTTTTGCATGAGCGGGCCGAGGATGAACCCGCCGGCAAAGAACAAGATGGCCGTCCAGACGGCCAACCTTTTCGGGTCGCTCCTCCGGTCCAGGGCGGCGAGTCCCGCCCGCGTCGAGACCAGCATGGCCCCGAAGATGATGAGGACATGGGCGAAGAGCAGGGGCATCGGGGTGTGTCCCTTGAAGCGGATGACGATGGGTTCATCGCCGCCGAGCGAGACCTCTTTTTCCCGATCGGCCAAGACGACCTGATAAGCCAGCTTGCCGGCCATCGGCTGCTTGGGAAGATAGCCCACCAGCCGCCCATCCTGCCGCGACATGACGGTTTCGGTCCAGGGGTCGGCGGTCTTGAACCGTTTGAAAAGCAGCTGTCCGGTGACCTCCGGATCGGCTACCTCCACCCCGACTTCGCAGTCGGCCGTGATCTCAGCACTGCGGGGAAGCTTGAAACCAACCTTGCCTTGGGAAAGAGCGACCTTTCCCCGCATCGGATAGGTCGGGCCGGTCGTTCGTTGGTAGATGGCGCCGGCCGCCGTAATGACGAACGCCAACAGCCAGAGGAAGATCTTTTTCATCTCAGGCCTTGATCTCGATCCCGCCCAATATGGCGGTCGCCCTGATATAGAGGGTTTGATCGCCTCCAGAGACCGGTGTGTGAAGATGCTTGTCTTCGATAGCTCCCAGGACAGGGCTCCCGTCCAGCTCGACCCGGATGTGCCTGGGAACCCGGACGTCGATCCCGCCCAGGATGGCGGTAAGCTCGAGGCTGGCTTTCCCTTCGGCCAGGCGGACCTGGCTGAAGTCAAGGTCGATCCCGCCCAGGAGAGCGGTGGCCTTGCCGCCGCGGAAATTCTGCGACTCGATGCGGCGTTCCAGGCCTGCGAAGATGGCGAAAGCGTCCAGAGTATCCTCTTTGCTGGTCGGGATTTTAGGCCCGGCCTGCCGCCGGAAAGCGCCGGCCAGGACCCAGAGTCCGAGGATGATGATCAGCGCCGGCCAGATGTAATGCCAGGCGCTCCGGCCGAGGATCTCGAGTTTGGCCAGCTGGAACATGGCGCCGATCACGATCAGGAAGAGCCCGCCGACGACATCCCGGAATTGATTGGCGATGAGATGCCAGAGCCCGGCGGCGACCAGGATGAGCGGCCACCAGCGGCCGATGAGTTCGCCGAAATCCAGCTGCCCCATCCGGTCGAGAAGAAAGAGCACCCCGACCAGGATGAGCACAAGGCCCCAGAAGATACGTCCCGAAGAGTGTTTCTGTGAAGGCATGATCAATTCTCCCGCGCGAAGTGCTCCATTTATACCACAATCTCGCGTTCAAAGAAATGGATGTTCAGTCAGTTTAATAGCCTCTTCCCCTTGGGACAATAGCCAGGATGCCGATCCGCCTGTTGTCCGGGTCCAATTCGAAGATGATCCGATATTCTCCTACACGGAGCCTGTAAAATCCCTTCAGCTTTTCCTCGAGTGGCCGGACATCTTTATCGCGAAGCGGATTTTCTGCCTCCCCCAATTTCGCCAGCTGGTCCAGAATCCGAGAAGAGTGTATTTTCCCCAAGCGCTCGAGGGCTTTCAGGGAGGACCTGGAGAGCTCAACGTGCCAGTTTTTTCCGGGCATCTTTTAAAGGGACTGTTTCTCTTTCCCGGAATTCGCGTGAGGAGGCGCAAACCTGTTCGTACAAGCCGGGAATCGTCAGGAGTTCAAGCGTTTCCTTTCGGCGTTCGACGTAATCGTCGATCAGGTCCACGAGCAGGTCGTTCATTTTTCGGTTCTCCAGGCTGGCGATGGCCTTGAGCAGGTTTTTCTTATCTTCGGGAATGCGGATGGTTGCGGTCTCCATGAGGGCTCTCCTTCAATAGTAGCTTAAGCGATTAAGCGCTTTATGTCAATAACCCCTGCAGCTTGAGCTTATCCGAAAATTCCACAAAGGAATAACGCTGGGGTGAAGAAATCCGTCTCATAAAAAAGCACTTGGCGCATTTTGAGAGCTATTAAGCATGGTTCATTCGGCAATAAAATCAGATGAACCGATCACCAGGTTCTCCTTTTTTGTCTCGGGGTGAATGACTATTATCTTTTTCCAGTCAGCACCTTTGATTATGTGTTGAATTACGAAAGTCTTTTCTGGCTCTTCAATTCCTGCAGCTAAAGAATCAATAAGCACCAACCACCATTCGGGGTATTTAAACTTGTATTTTTGAATTCTTGTTGTCTTTTCTAATATGCAAAAATTTATATTTTCCACGTAATCTGGAGCTGTCCAACCGCAATGTCCTTGATCTGAAATAACAGCAATATGGAACACTTTTAAACTTTTCCTGTTGTCTTTAGAAAGAATGATAGATACATTAGCAGACAGTTTTATTTCAAAGGGCATATTAGGCTTGTTTTCCAAAAAACTCCTTAGCTCTTTTCTCGCTGCGCTCTTGAGTTTGTTTATTTTCGGTGTGGGACGCGAGATCCGTAATTCAATCCCATAGTTGTCTGCCGGAATCGGAGAGTCGAATTCTTTAATTATTTCAGACAATCCGTCTACTAGACTATGTTGGTCTTCCTCTAGCCCTTTGCTGAACTGGCCCGCAAATAAGTTTTTGTTTAGACGCCGAACCTCAATGGCAATAATCTGATTTAGCTTGAAGTCAGGGGGAATCTTGCCATCGGGTTCATGAACAACATCGGTGCTTATTTTGTGAAGATATTCCTGGACGATTTCTTCTTCTATTTTCACTTCGGTTGGCAGGAAAGGCTATGCACAGGTTATGCCTCAGTTGATTTGCCGAATCTCGAAATATTGATTATCCCAGATCAGAGTGTTCCTTCTATGATTCTAATCTCTTCGGGGGTAGGGTCGTAAAGCTCATAAACGAGCTGATCGATTTGCTTATCCGTCGCCTCGATCTGGCGTTTCACGGATTCTTTTTCGTGCGGGGTTTTGGCCTGTGGCATTTGTCTATGTAGTTTGAGCATTTTCTCGACGAGCGTAACCATTTGATCATGGAATCATTTCACTCCCATGTCCCCCGGATTCTAGAGCCGGCGGATGTTCATCCCCCCGCTGACCTCGAGGACGAGCCCGGTGGAGAAAGGGAAATAGCCCTTGGCCAGGGCGACGACCGCTTTTCCCACATCCTCCGGGAATCCCCATCTTTTCTGCGGCACCAGCCCCTCGGCGATCAGCTTGTCATATCTCTCCCGGACCGGCGCGGTCATGTCGGTCTCGACGATTCCCGGGCGGACCTCGTAGACGTTAATCCCGAACTCGGCGAGGCGGTCGGCGAAGAGGGCCGCCGTCATGCTCAGGGCCGCCTTGGAGATGCAGTATTCGGCCCGGGACGGCGAGGACACGGCCGCGGAGATCGAGGTGATGAAGATGATCGCCGGCTTCGGGTCGGGAGATTTTTTGACCTGGAGGACCATCTGCTTGGCCGCTTTCTGGGTGAAGAAGAAGGCGCCCCGGGCGTTGGTCCCGAACACCCGGTCAAAACTCTCCGGAGTCGTCTCCAGGATGTCGAGACGGACAAGAGGAGCGACTCCGGCGTTGTTGACCAAGAGATCGATCCGGTCGAAGTGGCCGCTGACCTCGCCGAGGATTTTCTCGTGGGCGGCGAGGTCGGAGATATCGCCCTGGAGGGGAAAAAAATCCGCGCCCAGAGCGTTGACGAGTTCTTTGACCTCGAAGAGTCCGACCTTCTTGTTCTCGGGCTCGAAAACGATATCGAGGCCGGCGATGTCGAAGCCGCTGTTGGCCAGCTCCAGAGCGATGCCCCGGCCGATTCCCCGTCCCGACCCCGTGATCAGAGCCACCGGTCTTTTCTTCATCTAGCTCTCCTTTTCCCGGGTGACCCGGTCCTCCCGGAATGCCGCCCAGACGGTCTCGAACCAGAGATCCTCCCGGGGGATGGGCCGGATGTCCACCCACTCCTTGACCACCCCTCCGTTTTCTGTCAGGGAGACCTCCAGGATCTTTTGATCGACGAAGGAGGGCCGGGGATTCAAGGAGGTGCGCCATTCGCCGGCCAGTTCCGGGCACGGCTTTTCACCGGCCTTGTCCAGGACCAAATATGAGCCGCGGCTTCGTCCCCCTTTGCTCAGGTACTCGTTGATCGCTTCGAGATAGAGGGCATGGGTCAAACAGAGGTCGAGGTTCTTGAAGGCGGCGGCTAGGTCCTTCACTGAGCGGACCTTGATTTCCGATTTCAGCCGGGAATAAAGGGACCAGGCCTCCCCGACGGCTTGTCTGACCTTTTCCGGGTCGCGGACGGCCGCCCCGCAGGCCGACATCCTCTCCCGGATTTCTTGGCGGGTCCGGGCGACGAGATCCATATCCCGCGAATGTTCGTCGATCATTTTAGCGGCCAGGCCGAGGGCCGCGCGGACCTGCGGACCGACCCGGGCGAGAAAGGCTCTCCGGGCGGGCGGAGCGGCACTGTATCTCCGGGCGATGAAGTAGGCGGCCCTCATGCTCCCTACCTGACCCGAGTTGAGGGCCGACCCGCCGGGACGACGCACCCCGTGACTGCCGTTCACCTCGCCGACGGGAAAAAGATGCTGGATGTTGGATTCCCACCAGATGTTGGCCCGGAAACCGCCGTTGTTGTGCTGGGCGCAGAGGCCGATCTCCAGCGGCTCGCGGGACAGGTCGATGCCGTGGTCTTTGTAAACGGCGATCGCCGGCGGGTTCATCTTGGCGAGTCGGCGGATGGGCGTCGGGAGAAGAGCGCCCGACCTCTGGAGATAGGTCAGCGCCTCCGGACTGAGAAGATGGAAGGCGAACTCCTCGAGCTTTCCTCCGCCGCCCGGGTTCCGGCGGAAATCGAGGAACACCCTCCGCCCCTTGAGGACGGTTTCCTGGAAGACGAGGATGTCGATGAGGGAAGAGCCGTAGTCCCGGATCTTCGTCGGGTCAAAAGGCCACTCGTAGCCTTTTAAGAAAATGGCTGTGGACAGACGGTCCATGTCGGGGAAATAATCGTTCAGGAACTCCCGTTCGTCTTGGCCTTTCACGTTTGTCGAGATATAGCGGGGGATGACCTGCTGGTACGTCCCGGACAAGTTCCAGCGGAACTTGAGCGAGGCCAGCCCGTACTGGGATTCCGTCAGGTTCTGGGCTGCGGCTCCGGCGCTGAAGGCCAGCCCGTGCGAGCCGACCTGGCTTTCTGGATAGACCGAGGTCTTGTATATTCCCGCCGGTCCGCCCGTCCCGAGCACGATGTTCACCGCGTTGAACAGGACGAAACCAAAGTTGGCCGGGTTCATGTTCTTCTTGTCGATGGCGATGGTGCCGACGGCCTTCTTGGCGTTTCCTCGGCCGTGAGTCAGAAGAGCGATGACTTCGTGCCGGTCGAGGATGGGGATGCCTTTCTTTTTGACCTCCCGGCCCAGCGCCTCGACCATCAGGCGCGAGGTCAGCGGCCCGGCGGACGTGGCCCTCTGCCTCGGATCATGGTCGGTTTTGTAGCCGACATAGGCGCCGTAGCGGTCGTGGGGAAAAGGCACGCCGAGTTCGACGAGATGGAAGAAGGCCCGGGCCGAGTTCTGGGCTTCAACAAAGGCGATGTCGCCGTGCATCGAGCCGCCGGAAAAAAGGTCGACCGCCAGGCGGAGGGCGGAATCCGGGAGTTCGCCGGCCAGGGAGAGTTTGTAGTAGGTCTGTTTGTCCGAACCGGCGTTGTTGGACGTGCCTCCACCCCAGAGGTCGGTGGCGATGGCGATATCCTCGACTCCCTGTTCATGCAAGCAAACGGCCGCGTTGAGCGCCGCCGCTCCGCTCCCGATGACGAGCGTGTTGAGCGAGATGACGGGGAGGCGGGCAGCGCCGACGGACATGATGGTCTTTTTCATCTCAGGATTTCCGCTTTTTCTGTCTTTTGACGGCCCTGGCCGTCCGCTTCTCGTTCCGCCGGACCTCTTTAGCGAGTTTTCTGGCCCGGCGATATTCGGCCTGGTAGATAGCGGTGTCGCGGACAGAACAGCCGACGCGGGTTCCGGCCCGCAGCATCTGGGAGCACTTCGAGCAGGAGAGGCAGACCCGGCGGGAGTCGAGGAGGCCCTTGGCCGCCAGGTCGTTGACCCAATCGGGATAAGCGAGAGCCTCTCTTCCCAGCCCGATGAGCGAGGCCTTTCCCCTCTCCACCATGGCCGCTGCGGCGTGGGGGAAGAAACGGCGGAGCCAGGAATAGCCGGCGCCGACGACCGGAAGGGAAGGGAAGGCTTTCTGGATCTCCGCCGTCAGGCGGAGCCAGCGCGCGACTCCCACGAGCGGATGTTCGGCCGGGAGGTCTTGCCCGATGAGCGGCTTATCGTAAGGCCGTCCGTAGTGGGGCCGGAAGGCGGGGATCCCGAGCGAGATCCCGATGAGCGGATAGCCCAGACGGACCAGCCTCCCGATGAGCTCGACCGGCTCTCGGAGGTCCGGCCGTTCGGCGTCCTCAGCGTCGACTCCGAATCCATGGGGCCGGGGAATGGCGTCAAAAACACTGAGCCGGCTCGTGACGATCAGCCCCGGGAATTGCCGGCGGATTTTTTGTGACGTCTCCAGCAGAAAGCGGATTCTGTTTTCGAACCCGCCGCCGTAGCGGCTGTCCGGCCTGGCGCGGGCAGCCAGAAGTTCCGAGATCAGATAGCCGTGGCAGGCCTTGATGTCCACTCCATCGAACCCGACTTCGTAGGCCAGCCCGGCAGCGGCGGCAAAGCGGTCCTGGAGGGCATCGAGATCCGCGTCGGAGATGAGATGATGATCGGCGGAGAGACCCGTCTCGGTGTCGAGAAGAGGCTTGGGCTGAGCGGCGATGGGCGCCGGCCGTCCGTCCGGCCTGGCGAACCGCCCGGAATGAGTGAGCTGGAGGATGAGCAGCAGGTTGTGGTCATGCCCGAATTTTCTGTGAGCGGCCAGCCGCGTCTCCTTGGCGAGTCTTCGGAAGCCGTTCTTTGTTTCCGGATGGATCCAGAGCTGCTGCGGGTTGGAACGGGCTTCGGCTGCGACCGCCGTGGCCTCGAACCAGATCATACTGCTGCCTCCCTCGGCGAACCGCTTGTAACGGCGGCGGCTGAGGTCCGAGGGGCTGCCGGAGGGATCGGCGTCGGCGCCCTCCATCGGGAGCACGACAAAACGATTGAGCAGCGTTTTCCCGGGCATATAGACGTGGCTGAACAGGACTGAAACATCATCGGAGAAAGGAATGTCCAGGCCGAGCTCGGCGATCTTGCGCTCCAGGGCGGCACGGTCCGGGAAATGGAAACGTTCGTGCGGCATCCTACCCGTTCATCCCACCATTTTCTTGATGTTCTGAAGGCCGTTCCTGACCCGCTCTTCGCAGACCTCCGGCCAGCTGCTTCTCTCGACGGCGGTGAGCTTTCCCTGCTCAAAGAGCTTCTGGCTCTCCCTCGCTAGAGCGAGGAGCTGGGCGAGCTCGACCACGGTGAGGTCGGGGAACTTGAGGAGGAAGGCCCGGTTGAAGATCGGGATCAGGAATTCCCCGCCATGGTCCTCCAGCGAGAGGTGGACTCGGCGGTCGAGGGTGGAGAGCAGGTGCAGGATCTTTTTAAGGTCGACGATACCGTTTCCCGCTTCCACCGGAAAAGAGAGCAGCCCGTTCTCGGTCAGAAGAATCCCGCCGTCCTTGACGTGGGTCATGACGACCCAGGGGAGGATTCTCCTCGTCGCCAGGACCGGGTCCTCGAGCATGGTCAGCAGGTTCATGGTGTCGAGACAGATGCCGAGATATTCGTCCGGCCGGACCCCGCAGGCGGTGAAGAGACGTAGAAGCTCGAAGGTGGTGAACTCAAAGTGGGTTTCGATGGCCAGGGTCACGCCGAGGTCGCCGAGCATCCGTTTCTGTTCCCGGAGGCTTTGAGCCATGGCCCGCAAAAGGACTCCGGTCGGGAGGGCATCATCTGTCCACCTCATCAGACCGCCCGAGCAGGAACGGATGGCCCGGAGGCCGAGGAGATGGGCCTGCTCGGCGGCCCGGCGGTTCACCTTGAAGATATCGACAGGACGTCCCGTCCGGAGGTCGAAGGGGATATGCTGCCCGCCTCCCCATTCGAGGTAGAGACGTTTCTCCCGGGCGTTCTGAGAAAGATCCCGGAGGAACGACCTGTCGAGCCGGCGGCGGGGAGGCAGGTTGACCTCGGAGAACTGCACGCCGTCGCCGCCGTTGACCTTGACCCAGTCCAAGAGTTCGAAGGGAGTGAGCTTCAGAGGGTGGAGCGAATAGCTGTCCACTCCGACTTTGAAAGGCGCGGGCATCATCTCAATCTTTAAGGCCAAGAACTCCGGGAAAAGCTTATAACACAGGTCAGGCCGTTGTCAAAATGAGAGGCGATTCAAAATTCGGGGACGTTCCCCAGGGGGACACCCTACTTTAGCTTTATACCTGAATCCGGCGTGAAAAAGCCAACTTTTCAAAAATCTAATCTGGAAAGACATTATTTCCGAGTTGATTCTTAACCTAACTAAAAGGTAGGTTAAGAATCCGGCATAAGAAACTTGCATATATCTAATATTTCATGATTTAGCGTGATCATCTTCTCATCTTAACGCAGGTCTCAGGTTATATACTTTCTGGGATGTTCCCCAGTGTACCTCAGTGATGGTGAGGGAGTAGGGTGTCCCCCTGGGGAACGTCCCCTAAATTTTTTTTATTGTCCGAAGATCGACCAGGCGGAAGGAAAAAATAAGGACTAGGTAGATGATTAGAGCGATCATCTTGAGGAGAATCCCCCCGTCCGGCCAGAGCCGCTTCGCCATCAGATATCCCCCGAAGGAGACCAGCAGAGCGGTCCCGACGAGCGCCAGCTTGCCGTACTCGTATTGGACCCGATAGAAACGCTGCGAGAAAAAGTAATTTCCGGCCGCCATGATGAGATAGCTCACCAGGGTCGCCCAGGCGGCGCCGAAATAGCCGTACTTCGGGATGAGAAGGAAGTTGGCCGCCACGTTGGCCAGGGCGCCGGCTCCGGTGACGATCGGCAGGAATTGGGTCTTTTTCTCGATCTGAATGCCGGCCATGAAGTTGATATACAGGCCGTTGAACAAATACGCAAGCAGGATGATCGGCACGATGGGCAGCCCTCCCCAGAAGTCCCGGCCGATCAGGTGCTTTCCAAAAATGCTCAGTTTGACGATGTTCTCGATGAATAGACTCAAGACAATGAAGATGGCGGAGGCCGCCAGAAGAAACGCCGTCAGGACCTTGCCGAAGAGGATTTTGGCGTCCTGTCTGGCTGCGTTCTTCAAGAAGAAGGGCTGCCAGGCATACTGAAACATGGAGACGAAAAGCATCATGAAGATCCCCAGCTTGTAGTTTGCCTGGTAAACACCGACGGTCGCCGCGTTCGTCAGAGCAAGCAGGATGGGTCGGTCGATAACCTGGGTGATCATCGAAGCGAGCCCGGTGGGGACAAAGGGAATCCCGAACCTGAGGAGAGGTCCGAGCTGGCCTCTGCTGACCCGGAACTCCAGGTTCCTGAGGATATCGGGAAGAAGGATGAGCCAGGTCAGCACCGAGGCTGCCAGACCGGCCAGGAAAACACCCTCGATACCCATGTGGTACCGCAGAATGAAAACGACATTGAGGGCCAGGTTGACGACGATATTGACGGATTTGATGAGGGCGAATTTCCAAGGCCGGTTGTGGAAACGCAGCCGGGCAAAGGGCACGATCGAGACGGCATCGAAGAACAGAATGCCCATGATGAAAAAAAGGATTCGCGTCTGTCCTTCGGCCAGGGCGAACTGCCGGAAGAGCCCACTCCGGAAAACCAGGAAGAGCATAGAATACAGAAGAGAACTGAGGAGGACGGCGTTGTAAGCCGTGCTGAACGTCTTTCTTTCGTCCCCCAGCTCTTCCGTGCTGGCGTACTTCAAGTAGGCGGAATCCATCCCGTAAAGATAGATGATGTTGAGCAGGGCGATGTAGGCGTAGACGTTGGTGACCAGGCCGTAGTCCTGCCGGGAAAAAACATTGGTATAAAGGGGGACGAGGAGAAAGTTCAGGAAACGACCGATGATAGTGCTGACCCCGTAGATGGCCGTTTCCTTGCCGAGTTGCTTGATGTCGTTGAACATAAAACGAATGTGCTGTTCAGAATATCCCGGATCAGTAGCTCCCGTCAAGGTCTCGGCCCGGGGCTCGGTATCAGCGAGAGAGGATATCGGTGTCGGCATTATCCTTGACATTCATCTCTATATTTCAGATATATTGTAGCTCCTGGCGGTCAATTCCCGGAGTGAAGAGGAGGAGATCATGCTGAACGATATCCAGGAAGCGCTGCTCAAAGGGAAGAAGGATGAGGTAGAGAAACTGGTGGATCAAGCCCTGGCCTCCGGGCTCTCCGCGGCCGCGATCCTGAACGAGGGCCTGATCGCCGGGATGGACCGGCTGGGCGTCATGTTCAAAAACAACGAGGTTTTCATCCCGGAAGTGCTTGTCGCCGCCCGGGCTATGAATGCCGGCATGGCCAAGCTCGAGCTGCTGCTGGTCAAGGAAGGCATCCAGCCCAAGGGCGCGGTCGTCATCGGCACGGTCAAGGGCGACCTCCACGATATCGGGAAAAACATCGTGGCCATGATGCTTAAAGGAGCGGGATACAGGATCATCGACCTGGGAATCGACGCCTCGGCGGAAAAGTTCGTCGCCGCGGCCAAGGAGAACAAAGCGAATATCGTGGCCCTCTCCGCCCTCCTCACCACCACGATGATCGGGATGAAGACCATCGTCGAGGCGGTCAAGGCCTCCGGCCTCGACATCCGCGTGATCATCGGCGGCGCTCCCGTGACGCGCGACTACGCCACCGAGATCAAGGCCGAGGGCTACGCTCCCGATGCCGCCAGCGCGGTGGAGGAGGTGGCCAGGCTTCTCGCCCGCTAGATCTCGTTTTCGGCCGCCTTGGAAAAGAGAGCGCCAACGACTGAAACATAATTCCGTTGGATTCCCGTTCCGGGCGGATCGAACGTTGACCAAAGAGCGATGAAGGCACTTGTCACCGGGGCGACCGGGTTCATCGGCAGCCATCTGGCCGAGGAACTGACCGGGCGAGGATGGGACGTCAGATGTCTGGTCCGGAGGCCGAGCGGCCTGGGCTGGATCGAAAACCTGAATGTGCATCTGGTGAGGGGGGACTGCCGGGACAAGCCCTCCCTCGGGCCGTCGGTCGAAGGCGTTGATTGTGTCTTCCACCTCGCCGGCGTCATCAATGCCTTGAGCTGGGAGGAATATTTCCAGGCCAACGTGGTCGGCACGAAGAACCTCCTTGAGGCCGTTGCCGAGCGCAATCCCGGGCTGAAAAAATTCATCTATGTGTCCTCCATAAGTGCCGCCGGACCTTCGGAGAAGGGTCAGCTCCCGACCGAAGACGATCCGTGTCTCCCGATCAGCGATTACGGCCGAAGCAAGCTGGCGGCCGAAGAGGCTGTTCATGCGTTTGCTGACAGATTCCCCTGCGTCATCATCCGGCCGCCCAACGTCATCGGGCCCCGGCAGCGGGAGCTCCGGGAGGCGGTCCGCCTGATCAAGCGGAGGATCAAGCCGTCGGTCGGTACGGGCGAACCCCAGACTAGCCTCTGCTATGTCGGGGACGTCGTCGAAGCGCTGATCCTCGCGGCCGAAAAACCGGAAGCCGACGGCCGGACTTATTTCCTGGCCTATCCCAGGCCGTATGCCTGGTCCGAGGTCACTAAGGCCATACAGGAAACTCTCGGAATTCGCTTCTTTCTCCTAAAGATACCCTATCCTGTCCAATGGCTGGCCGCCGCCGCCGCAGAGGCTGCAGCCCATTTGACTCGGAAAAGGCCGAGACTGACCCGCAATAGCGTGGCCGCGGCCCGGAAATATCACTGGATCTATGACGGCACTCGCATCAAGAGAGAGCTCGGATTCGAGCCGCGGACGGACCTGAAGGAAGCTATCCGGCGGACGGTCGCTTGGAATAACGAACACGGCTGGGCATAGAGGCTTTGGCCCTTTGACATTTTTTTCCACTTCGACTAATAATCAGGCTTTGTAAAATGGAAAAGACGCCTGACTCGAACCCTATCGCTTCCCGGATATTCTTCGGCCTGAGAGTCAAGGTCACCGACATCCTCATCCTGTCCGCACTCGCCTTTTATTCTTTCCTGGCCGTTCTCTTTCCTTCGCGGGTCAGGGGTGGGTGGACGGGGATCGTCCTCGCCAATGCGTTGGCCTTCGCCATCTTCCTGACCGCGAATCTCATCGCCCAGAGAACCGCCGGCCGGCATCTCCGCTTTCTCCTGCGGACGTTTTCCATTCAGCTCATCCTGCTTTATATCTACGGCATGTCCCTTCGGCACCAGCTCATTTTCTTTCCCCAGTGGCATGACCAGGTGGTCATCGACCTGGAGGCCCGCCTTCTGGGAGTCGCCCCGACCGTCTGGCTGCAGCGGTTCGTCACGCCCTGGCTCACCGAGTGGATGATGTTCTGTTATGTTTTCTATGTCCCGGTCTATCCGCTCCTGAGTTTTCTGATCTTCCGGCGACACGGAGGGGAACAAAACGAGGACTACCTGTTCTTTATCGCTTTCGTCATCCTCCTCTGCACGCTCGGCTTCATGATCTTTCCGGTGGCCGGCCCGATGCGTCACATCGCGGACCTCCACACCGTGCCGCTGCGCGGCTATCTCTTCACCGCAGTCAGCGAGCTCATCCGCAACCGGGTGCATGCTCCGGGAGGGACGATCCCCAGCATCCACTGCGCGGCGGCGACGATCATGTGGTGGACGGCCTACCGCTACGTCCGGCCGGCCTTCTATATTCTTGCGCCCGTCATCCTGTCCCTCTATGTGTCGACCGTCTACGGCCGTTTCCACTATCTCTTCGACGTCTTCGTCGGCATCGCCGCCGCCCTTGTGGCGATGGCCCTGGGGAGGGTCTTGATAAAAGCCTGGAATCGGGATACATTAAAACATTGATTTTGCGGCCACGAGTCTTCTCTTGAAGGAAAAAGCATTCATCACCGGGGCCAACGGTTTTATCGGATCCAACCTGTGCCGCTGTCTGTTGGCCAAGGGATATGATGTCCATGGACTGGTGAGAAGGACTTCCGACCTCCATTTTCTGGAGGGGCTCCCGGTCAAGCTCATCTTCGGCGATCTCGGCGAACCGCCAGGCCTCAGTATTCCGCAGGACACCGCTTATATTGTCCATGCCGCTTCGATCGTCTCGGACCAGGCCTCGGACACGGAATGCGATGCCGGGATTTACAAACTGACGGTGAACCTGGTTCAAAAGATCCAGGATCTGGGGATCAAGCCCAAGCGGTTCGTCTACATCTCGACGACTCTGACCCTCGGGTATCTCGGGACGAACCTGTCCGAAGAAAGGCCCGGCCGCCCGGTGGATTTCATGCCCTACGTCCGGGCCAAGAAAAGAAGCGAAGCTTACCTTCTGGAAAGAATGAAGAGCGACCGTCTGCCCGTCGTCATCCTTCGGCCCGGCGACACCTATGGCCCCCACGACCGCACGGCCTGTGACAAGATCCTGAGGGGTGCTGAGCGGGGGGTCCCCATCATCGTCGGGACCGGGAAACACCAGTTCGCCTTCTGTTATATCGATAACCTCTGCCAGGCCGTCCAACTGGCTTTTCATAACGATAGGGCGGTCGGCAAAGCCTACACAGTCACCAACGGCGTCCTGCCCACCTGGAGGGAGTTCTTCGCCGGTTTTCAAAAAGGACTGGGGAGACGGCAGCGCATCTACGTCCCTGTTTGGCTGGCCAAGGTTTTCGCCGGCACCCAGGAGTTCCGGAAGAAAGTTTCCCCTGGATTTCAGCCGGACCTGACTCAGTACAGGATTCGGAGGATCACCACCGAGACGACCTATGATATCTCCCGGACTGTCGCCGAGCTCGGGTACCGTCCCGACAACGACACCGAGATGCAGATCAGGGCGATCGTGGAATGGTACCGGGAGGAGCGGAAGAAAGGATATATCAAATAGTCCAGCCGATCCTGTGGATTTATCTGGCCTTGGCTTTCATCCTGGGGATGACCTTTTTTCATTACCGGCGCTTCTTGAAAAAGGGGGATGACTTCCGGGCGTTCCTGGGCTATTTCGCCGCCTTCTTCTTTCTTTTCCTGGTTATCCCCTGCCTGATCGTCGTCCTCTTTTCCCCGGAGCCTCTTCTTTTCCTGAAGGAGGCCGGGCTTTCTCTGGGGAATGCAGGCAGGGGATTGGTGATCGCCGCCGGCGGCGCTCCCCTCGCTGTCCTCGCCGGGTATATCGGTTCCCGTGATTCCCAGCTTCGTCGGTTCTACCCTTTCTCTAAGACGGCTTGCCGGAGCCCGAGAACATTCATCGCTTTCGAAACGGCCTATTTATTGTTGTATTACGTGGCCTGGGAGTTTTTCTACCGTGGGATCCTCTTTTTCCCGTTGATTCCGGCCATCGGGCTGGTCCCGGCGCTGGCCTTCGAGACGATCGTCTCGACGCTGCACCACCTTGGGCATCCGCCGTCGGAGCTCTTCGCTTCTCTGGCCGCCGGTGTGGTCTTCGGTCTTATTGCTTATTACACAGGCTCTTTTCTCTATACGATCTTTCTTCACGCGCTGACCGGGATCTCCACCGATACGTTCATTTATCACCGGGACTATTGGAGGAAGTCTCGGGCATGAGGATCCTCGTCACCGGAGCCACCGGTTTTGTCGGCTCCGTCCTGGTCCCCCGGTTGATCGAAAAGTACGGGCCGGATTCCATCGCCGTCTACGTGCTGCCCGGAGACCGCATCCCGGCGATCTGGGAACACGAAAGGATCGCCGTTATTCGCGGAGATATCACCGAGCGTGACCGACTCGTTCAGGCTATGAAAGGGCGGAGCCATATCATCCATCTCGCCGGCTTTATCTCTTACCGGCGGCGCGACTTCGATCGCCTGATGCGGGTGAACTACGGGGGAACGCGGGCGGTCGTAAGCGCCTGTCTCCAGGCGAATATCACCCGGCTGGTCCACGTCTCTTCGGTGGGGGCCATCGGGTTTAAGAAGAGGGGAGAACCGATCGACGAATCGACCGCCTTCAACTGGCCCCCCATATTTCACTACATGGCGTCCAAATACTTGGGCCAGCAGATCGTGGAGAAGGCAGTGCGGACGAAAGGGCTCAACGCTGTTATCTTCAACCTCGCTTCGGTCATGGGACCCGGGGACTTCATTCTGCAGACTCCTCACAACCAGCTCTACGACCGGGTCTACAGGGGCCGGATGATCGGCTCCTTCAGCGGCGGGCTGGGGGTGGTGGATGTCCGCGATGTCGCGGCCCTGATCAGCAAGGGTCTCGATCGGGGGGCGGCCGGGGAGAGATACCTCCTCGTCGGGACCAACATCCGCTATCCGGACGTCTTGCGATTGATCGGAAAATATGCCCGCCGCCGGGTCTATCCCTTTCCCGTTCCCGGGCCTCTGCTGTCCGCCGCCGGCTTGTCGTTGGAGACGGCGAGCCTTCTGACCCGGAAGAGGCCTTTGCTCACCTATGCCTACGGGCGACTCAGCGGCTTGACGACGTTCTACTCCAACGAAAAAAGCCGCAGAGATTTCTCCCACGACTACATCCCTATCGAAGAGACCATCCGGGATGCTTGCCGCTACTTCGAGAAGACCTTCATGGCCAGCTGACCAGGAAGGCACCAACGGTTGCCAGCGCCACGGCCGCCATTTTCGCTCTGGTGACCTTTTCCTTGAGGAAGACAGCCGCCAGGACGAAGATGAAGATCGAGCTGAGCTGGTTGAGCGGCGCGGCGATCGAGGCCAGCGTGTATTTCATGCCGGCCATCCAGGCGATCAGAGCGACATAGGCTCCGAGGAAGGTCCCCGGCACCATCGACCGCCAGTTGGCGGGTGAGGCGAGCGGCCGGCAGATCATCCGGCGCCGCGGATGAAACAGCAGCAAGACTCCCATGGCGACAGCGCCGGCAGCCATCCGCCAGAGCGTCGCCCAGAGCACGGGGGAGCCGGCCAGCAGCGGCTTGATCATGACGATGCTCGCAGCCAGCGTGACCATGGCCAGTGTCCCCACTCCGATGCCCAGGATGAGGTCTTTTCGCGGGGGCAGGCCTTTTTCCTTGGAGCGGGATATCAACACCAGCGCGGAGAGGATGAGGACGACACCGAGAAGCTGTCTCGCTCCCAGGCGCTCGCCGAGGAACAGGAAGGAAAAGAGGATGACGAAGGGGCTGTACAGGCAGTCGATGACCGCGGTCAGGCTGGCTCCCAGGAGGTTCAGACAGCGAAAGAAAAGAGTGTCGGAGAAGGCAACCCCGATGAGCCCGCTCAGGGCGAGGAGCCCGTAACTCTGCCAGGGAGTTTTGGGCAGGAGCGGCTGGCCGAGAAGGAGCATGGTGAGGAGGAGCAGGACGACTGCAACTGAGTTTTTGAAGAGGTTCAGGCCGAGGGGGGACACGGTCCGGCCGCTGACTCGGAAGAGCAGGACGGCAATGGCCCAGATGAATGCCGAGCCTAACGAGAAGATCTCTCCCCGGAACGGCGAACCCTGAAGGGACTCGAAGAATGGGCCCATGGGAAAGTAAGCTTCCCCTTATAACAGAGATAATCAGGGGCGTCAATTCCCCTTCAGCCGGTATGATGAGCCCATATTGACTCGTCCTAACGGATGCGTATCTAATAGGGGCGATCGATAGGCCATGCTAATCCTCGGGATGAACGCACTCGACATCGGGATCATCATCCTCTATCTGGTCGTCATCCTCTGGCTGGGGCGCCGTTCCCAGCGCCTGACCAAGAATATCGGAGATTTCTATATCGCCGGCCGGCGTCTCGGCAAGTTCTACCAGTTCTTCCTCAATTTCGGCCATGCCACCAACGCCGACCAGGCCGTGGCCGTGGCCCGGGAAGTCTACCGCCAGGGCATCGGCGGGATGTGGATCCAGTATCTGGTGCTTTTCCTGACGCCGTTCTACTGGTTCACCAGCGCCTTCTACCGCCGGGTCCGGCTGGTCACCCTGGGCGATTTCTTCACCGAACGTTTCCGCAGCCGCTTCCTCGGCGCCGCCTTCGCCGTTTTCACGCTGGTTATGGCCATCGTCGGCGGAGGCGTCGGGTTCATGGTGGCCGGGAAGACGGTGGAAACCTTGACCCCGAAACCGGCCGAGATGTATACGGCGGCGGAAAGGCAGAGCGTCGAGATGTTCCGGGAATACCAGACGCTCAAGCAGAAGCTCGCCGGAGGACTCTCGGCCGGCGAGAAGGCCCGCTATGATGAGCTCAATGACCGCTTCAAAAAGGGCGAGCTCCGGTCCTTTATCTCCTACGTCAACCCTCTCGTCATCTACCTTGTCTTCGGCCTGATCGTGGCCATTTACACGATGATGGGCGGATTCATCGCCGCCGCCTTCACCGATGTCATCCAGGGATTTCTGATCCTCATTTTTTCGATCCTCCTCATCCCCTTGGCGCTGGGCAAGATCGGGGGGTTCGCGGGGCTCCATGCCCAGGTGCCCGATTTCATGTTCAATCTCTTCGGGTCGGTGACGACGAGCGAATACGCTTGGTACACCATCCTGGCCATGGTCCTAGCCAACCTGGTGTCGATCGTCGCCTCGGCGCCGATGATGCAGACCGCTAGCGCGGCCACGAACGAGAACGCGGCCCGCTTCGGGATGATCGTCGGCATGTTCTTCAAACGCCTCTTGATGATCTTCTGGGCGCTGGCGGGCCTGCTGGCCTTCGGGCTCTTCAAAGGACAGGTCCACGACCCCGACCTGATCTGGGGATACATGACCCTGCACCTCCTCTTCCCGGGCGCCATAGGGCTGATGCTGGCCGGGATCCTGGCGGCCAACATGTCCACCCTCTCCGCGGCTTCGGTCACCTACTCGGCCCTCTTCATCCGCAACCTCTACCAGCCCTTCGTCTCTCCGAAATCAGAGCGCCACCTTCTCTCGGTTGGCCGGATCGTCATCGCCGTCACTCTGGCCGGCGGCGTCGGGGCGGCCTTGTTTGTCGGCAACCTGCTCGATCTCTTCAAGTACTTCATCTCCATACCCGCCGTGTTCGGCGCCTCCATCTGGCTGGGATTCGTCTGGCGGAGGCTGACCAGATGGGCGGTCATCGTCCAGATCTTCGCCTGTTTCGCTATTTATGCCGTCATCCCCAACGTCTTCCAGTCCTGGAACTGGGCCAGGACGAATGCCGCGTTCCTGCGGGAGACGAAGCCTCAGGTCATTCGGATCATCACCAGGGCGCTCGAGGAGGACGTCGCCGCCGGCCGCGCCGCGGCGGTGGGCGAAAAGATCGAAAAGCCGCATCGGGTCGAGCCGGCCGCCATCTTTTTTGAGAAGGTGGCCCGGGTCCAATCCGAGGACCCGGCCTCTGCCAAGATCGGTATCGGGCGGTTCGATGCCGAGGTCTGGGTTTTGAGCGGGTTCGGCATCGATTTCAGCCGTTTCAGCAAGGCCCAGCTGGTGGCGACGCGTTTCTTTTTCGATGCGCTTTTTCCCTTTGTCCTTCTTTTCCTTTTGAGCGCGTTCACCAGGCCGGTGTCGAAGGCCTACTTAGACGGGTTCTTCGGCAAGGTCCACACTCCGGTGCAGCCCTCACCGGAGACAGATGAGATGGCGGTCAGGGAAGCCCAAGCTCACCCCGAGAGGCTCGAGAAGCGTAAGCTCTGGCCACGGTCGAACTGGGAGTTCATGAAGCCCGGCCGGGCGGACGTTCTCGGTTTCGGGGGGACATGGGTGTTGGTGGGAGTGATCCTATTGTTGCTCTGGCTTATGGTTACGATTAGATAAAAATGGGTCCCGGCACGGCAGTGCCCTCAACGAAGCAATGAGCTTGAAAGATATCAGAGATCTGGCGTTGAATGAGCTCAGAGCCGAGCTCCAAAGCTGGGGAGAGCCGTCCTATCGCGCCGGACAGATCTTCGAATGGATTTACAAAAAAGGAACAGACGCATTCGGCGCCATGACCAACCTTCCCAAGAGCTTGAGACAGAAGCTCGAAGACCATTTCCGTCTGGGCGCTCCCGAACTCGCCGAACAGCTCCGCTCCGGGGATGGGACCGAAAAATTCCTCTTCCGTCTATCTGACGGCGCATTCATAGAGACCGTCCTGATCCCGTCCGGCGTCCGCCGGACGCTCTGTCTCTCCACCCAGGTCGGCTGCAGGTTCGGCTGTGTCTTTTGCGCGAGCGGAAAGGGAGGGTTCAGGAGAAACCTGCTGCCTTCAGAAATCCTCGGCCAGATCCTCTTTCTGCGGGACAAACTCGACGTCCGCCTGACCAACTTCGTTTTGATGGGCATGGGGGAACCGCTGGACAACCTCGAGAGCGTGGTCCGGGCGATCCGCATCATGAACGCCCGGGAAGGGCTGGCCATCGGTGCCCGCCGTATCACCATCTCCACGGTCGGGATCGTCCCGGCGATCAAGGAGCTCGAGCGCCTCGGCCTTCAGGTGAACCTCTCGCTATCGCTTCATGCCACGACGGCCGGGCTGCGTTCACGCCTGCTGCCGGTCAACAAGAAGTACCCTCTGGCCGAGGTGATCAAGGCCGGCGCGGACTATTTGAAAAAGACAGGACGGATGATGACCGTCGAGTACATCCTTATCTCCGGCCTCAATGATGCGGCGGCGGACGCCGACCGACTGGCGGCCATAGCGAGAAGGCTTCACGCCAATGTCAACCTTATCCCCTATAGCCCGGGCTGCGGGCCGGAGTGGACGGCTTCGCCCAGAGCTCGACAGGATGCCTTTCTCCGGGTTCTTCAAGAAAAAGGAGTGGCCGCGACGGTGCGCCGTTCCCAGGGAGCCGATATCCGGGCGGCCTGCGGCCAGCTCGCCGGGAAAAAAACGGAGGCATAGGTTTACTTTTAGCCTCCGGGATAATGAGCGTATTCAGAGAGCTCGATCATCCGGCCTCTCCTGCTCCAGGAAACACCGAGCTCGGAGGGGAGCAGGTTTTTCTCGTAACATTCTCCAAGGATATCGGCCAGGCCTTCAACGGAGATCTCCCGGTGACCCGGTTCTCCTTGGGAGGAGATGATCTTTGGGGGGAAGTTCTGGATCTTTGGTTGGGAATCCTGGGCTCCGTTCACGGCCAGGACCTGTCCTAACGCAGCCTCGAGCCCGCAGGCGGGAAGCTCCCTGCCCTTCACGGAATCGATCGCCTCCCACATTTTACAGAGCGGCTCGGTGTCGGGAGTGCCGTAGCTTTTTTTGCCCCCGGCTCGGCGGGCGATAATCTCGGCGGCCCGTCCTGCTGCTCTGACCTCGGCCCGTTCAAACTCATACGAAAAAACCGGGCCGGTGTCAATCCCGGCGGCATGGGAAACAAAAAACAGGACCTCTGCGCCGGCCGCTGTGAAGCAACGGATGGCGGCCGTGTCGAAATTCTCGATGTCGTGAGCCCGGTAGAGCTCGGCCTCGATCCGCACCGGTTCGGCCGCCGTCTCCCTCTCTCCGCCGAGGACATAGAGCATGTTGTGGAGGTCGTGGGCCATGGCGTTGTTGGCCGGGCTGTCCAGGATCCAGCGGCCTTCGGCATCCCTGACCTTTCCGGCCCAATCGTTGCGCCTGTAGTAGGCCTCGCCCCTCGGCCAGAGATAGAGGCACTTGAGCCGCCGCGGACGGCCGAACAGCCCTTTGCGGATATCGCTCTTCAGTCTCTGGATGGCGGAGCTGAACGACCACTGATAGCCGATGGCCACCCATCTCCGGGCCGACCGTTCGGCGGCCTGCATCCGGCGGACTTCCTGGACTGTTGCCGCGGCCGGTTTTTCGCAGAGCACATCGCTTCCGCGCGCGAGAGCCAGGCGGGTCTGGGCGGAGTGGAAGTGGATCGGAGAGGCGATGATCGCCAGGTCGGCTTGACCCCGGGAATAGAACTCCTCCAACGTCGCGAAAACGGGGATGCCCAAGGCCCCGAGTTCCTCCTGCTGAGGGCATCTTTGGGGATTGGGATCGACCGTCCCGGCCAGCCGAAATCTTCCCTCCTCACTGTTTTGGAGAAGAGACGCCAGGTAGACGGAGCCCATGCCTCCGATTCCGACCAGGACGATGGCTACCGGTTCTTTCATCGTGATCTTGACAGCGGCCGTTCCAGGAGGTCGAGCTCATGGAAACGTCCCGTCTTCCGGTTGAAAGCCAGAGTCTTGATCTCGAAGGCTCGGAGACGGACTGTCTTTTTTGCTCCCGCCCAGGGGAGAGAGAGCATCGTCGTCCGGCCCCTGCCCGTCGGCTCGAAGAGCCGGATGATGAGCTCGTTTCCGTCCTCCGCTTTCTTGAGCGCCGAGATCTCGACGGCTGGGTCGCTGAGGAGGACAAACGGCTGAGACCTTTTGCCGCGGCCGGCGGGAAAGAAAGCGAGGAGAGGCGGCTTCTCGTTCTTGACCAGCGCCTCCCGGTCGACCGCGGTTAGTCGGGAGGAACGTTTTCCGCCGTTGATCCAGAAGCGGAACATCCTCTCGCCCTGGTCGATTCGGGGGACATAGCGGTCCTGGGCGACCATGGGGCCGGAGGGCACGGGGTCGGCCGAATAGGCGGCCGAACGCAGGAGCGACAGGCGCAGCTCTCCTTCCAGGAAATCCGAACCGTAGATGCAATCGTTGATGACGGTAAGGGCGGCATCGTCCCTGTCGGAGACGACGGCCACCCACTTTTGCGCGACCGCTTCGTTCCCGTCCGCGGGGAGCTCGGCGACGCCGTAGGCTGTCTGCCCGATATAGCGGGCCTGAGGAAAAAGTGTCGGGACCGCCAGCTTCAGCATCCTGTCCTTTTCGTTCCAGTGAACACGGAGTTCCACTCCTATCTCGGTCCCCTGCCGGGGAAGCTTGTATCTCTGGAAAATGACCGAACGACCGTAGGTCAGGACCGACTCCACGACCGTCCGGATACTACCGTCCTCGACGATGCGGACCGAGGACGCCGGCCGGACGCTGATGCCGGAGGCCTCGCTCCCTTCCCGGGCGGCGGCCAGTTCGAAGCGGCCGGCCGTGTCCCGGAATCTTTTGACCGTCATCCCCCAGGGGTCAGCGTTATCGCTCATGACCAAGGGCGTGAAGGCGTTCGCGGCCAGGAAGTCACGTCCCTTGATCCGATAGACATCGATCAAGCCGGTCCCTGCATTGATGACGACCTCGATCTCTCGGGTCCTAAAGACGATCTTCCCTCCTTCTTCCTTGATTTGAGGAGCGGGTTTACGGGGCCGCTTTTCCAGCCGGCAGACAAAACGGTTCATCCGGCCGGGCTCGAGCTGGGCCGCGAAGACGACCTTTTTGCGCCATTCGAGGTTGAGATTGCTGGCCTCTTTTTCGGGCTGCGAGGGAAGGGGCTTACGGTCGGAAAAAATCTGAGGGAACAGATACCGGCGCGACCGGTTGATCTCGTAGGGCTGGAACTCGCAGGTGAACACGCCCTTAACCTTGAACGGATGCGGATTGTAAGCGAAGATGGGAATCTCGTCTTCAGGCGCCGGCATTTCCCCGTTAGCCATGACGAAGAAGGCTCGGGCCTTGATTCGGGAGAGAATCTCCAGACCGTGGTCCAGCCTCCGGACCGAGGATTCCTCGGCCTCCTGGATGGCGGAGCCGGGAAGGATGTCGTGGAACTGGCTGAAGGCGAGGTCGAGGTGGGCCTCCCGGAGTTCTTCCCGAGGATATGTCATCAGACCCTGGTAGGAAGCCGCGGCGGCCATCTTCTCCGCCAGAAAGAGGTCGTTCTCGAGAAGCCGGTGCTTCTGCTTGATGCGGGCCATGGTCGTGTAGCATCCGACGGCCCAGGGATTGATGTCCTTGGCGTGCCTTGGAAGCTTCGGCCGTTTTTTCTTGAGGTCTTTGAAATAGGCCTCGGGATGGGAGTGGCGGACCTCGCAACTCTTCTGCTCCTTCGTCAGGTCCCCGAGTTCGCGCAGGTCGATGCGATAGGCACCGCCCCCATGATCCCCGACTCCCCAGAGCAGAAGGCTCAGCTCACGCCCGGGATTGGTAGCGATCCAGTCCAGGACCTTCTTTTTGGCCTCTCCGCCGGGCGAATTGTAATGGGCGGAGACGAGCGAAGCCATGACCTCGGAGCCGTCGAACCCGACCCAGACGAAATCCTCGGCGGGAAGGGAGCCGTCGATGCGTCCCGGCCGGCAGAATATATAGGAATCGTAGCCGGCCTTGGCCAGGATCTGGACAAGCCCCCGGCTGTGGCCGAAAGGGTCGAGGTTGGAGGCCGTTCGGACTTCAACGCCGAATTTCCGTCGGAAGTACCTCTTGCCCGCGAGTATTTGCCGGACGAAGGATTCGCCGCAGGGCATGTTGCAATCGGGCTGGAGGTACCAGCCGCCCAGGATGTGCCACCTCTTTTCCTTGACCAGGCGCTGGATCCTCTTGAAGAGTGCCGGTTCGTATTCCTCCACCCAGCGGTAGAGGATCGCTTCGTTGTGGTTGAAGACAAAAGCGGGGAATTCCTGACAGAGGGCGGCGGCGGAGCGGAACGTGGACAGGGCCTCGCCGGCTCCCTCCTCCCAGTCCCACAACCAGACCGGATCGAGATGAGCGTTCGAGACAAGATGGATTTTTGGGCGCGGCATGAGATTCTCTCCTTATCCGGCTTTCCTTTTGGCCCGGCGGGGAATCCGGGCCAGGATGCGCATTTCCTTTTGGGGATACGGCAAAAGCAATCCTTCCTCAGAATAGGGGCGGGTCCGGCCGTCCACAACAAAGACCGGCTTTTCTCCAGGCTTAACCGGACGCGACTGGATCGTGACACGGGAGCCTCTGAGCCGAAGATCGCAGCGGGACCAGGTCATCCCGGACAACAGGCGAGGCTGCACCCGGAACGATAAATAGTCCGGCCGGATGCCGGCGAGATGATGGATGACGAGGATCAGCATCTCCATCCAGTTCCAGGGCACGATCCCGACCTGGGGATAGGGGGGCACCGGCCGGCGGCCGTAAAATTCGAACCAGCTTCCGGAGTGGCCTCCCTTGGCCCTTCCCAGCCAGCGGAGGACTCGCCAGACCCGGCCGTCCTCGCCGGCCTCGAGGTAGGCCCGGGCCACGAACAGCGAGGGAAAAGGCCACGGACCCGGAGAGTCCGGCTCAGAGGTGACGTGGTAGCGACCGTACCCTCCGCCCTTCCACCGCTGGTTCCAGAGCGTCTCGATCCGGCGGAGCGTCTTTTGCGCCAGCCGGCAGCGGGGCGGGATGAATTCCCAGGCGAGCGGAAGAGCCGTCGAAGTGTCGGGGTTGAGAAGATGACGTCCCGGGGAGAAGAGGGGCACACCGTCGGGGAAGCCGGAAACAACCCCGGGCAGCACTTCCTCCTGGACCTCGCCCGTCGACTTCCGCCTCTTGATGAACGCGCCGTCTTGGATGAGCGCGAACCTCTCGTCGGAAAGAACGGCCTTTTTGAGCCTCCTGGCTTCTTTATCCCAGCGTTCGGCCTCTCCTTTTTTATCGATCCGGAGGGCCATCCGGGAGGCCGCTTCGAGCCCCATCGATACCCAGATCTGATGGGCGAGCTCGAGACCGTCCTCGATTCCGTGGGCAGCGTGGCGTTCCCAGAATTCTCGCCGGTTGTGGAGGAGTCCGGAGGGTGCATGACGGAAGGTTTCCTGTAACGGGAATTCGGCCGCGGCCTGGATCTTTGGCCAATATTTTTTGAGCAGAGTGTCGTCACCCGACCAGAGCAGGTATATCTCCAGGGCGAACAGAAGGGTCCCGTTCTGGTCGAGCTCGCATTCCTCCGGCGGCCGGCGCCGGCTGGAGTCGAGGGTATCGCCGGCCGCGGTGACGAACCGCGAGAACAGGCGGTTGAGAGCGGTCCGGGCCTGCTCGAACCGGCCGCTGAGAGTCAGGGCGATGGCCGCCATGGAGAGGTCGCGGGTCCACTCGCGGTTGTATTGCCAGACGCTCCCGTCGAGCTTTCCCGAGGCCGCGATGACGGCCGGGAGCTGGAAGAGCGACGCGGCAAAAAAATGGTCCAGCAGGGGAGAAGAGGAACGGAATCGGGATGCCCGGCGCCAGAAACGGCGCGCCGTGCTCGACACTCTCGGCGTCCGGCTCCAGGTGACTTCAACCCGGCGGCGGCCCGGCTTTCCGGAGAGCCGGTATTCGAGGTGGAATCGTCTTTCCCCGCAGCCGGGAAGTTGGCACCGGCGCGATACTTTATTGTCCCGGATACCGGTCCGCAGGATGACGGCGACTTTTTCTTTCCGGCGATTCCTTATCGTGATGGTGCGGTTTATCCGGGGCTCTTCCCGGTCCGGGCAATAAAAGGCCTCGACGATGGAAAGATGATCATTTTGCCATTTGATCTCGACCGCCGGAAGGCTCTCTTTTTCCGACCATTTTGCTCTGACGCGGCCGGGAGGGGCGGTGAAGACCCGGCCGCCGACCTCTGTCTCGAGCAGCGTCGGCCGCAGACCGGAGTCCGGGTCGAACGAGAGGGCCTGTGACTTGGGTCCAAAACGCGCGGGATCCATGACCAGAAGCCCGACCGGAGTTCCCTTTTTCCCGGAACAAACCTGGACAGCGGCCTGGATGAGACCGTTCCCGAGGAAGTAATATTCCGCTCCGGGGAGAGTGGTCTGACCGTCTTGGGGGTTCCGGCGCGGGTCATCGGTGTAAAAGTGCTCTCCGGCTTCCATGGAATGATCATCATCATTATAATGCCACGCTCTCCGCGTCTTCAAACGCTTTCGGAAATTAGATGATGGGGGGACGTCCGGATGGCGCGCCGCGGGATTTATCTAGCCTGACGCGGCCCCGGACGCTCGTCGGGCGGAGGGGAGATCAGGCAGGGATGGCTCACATCTTTGCGGAAGCTGCGGAAGCGACATCGGAGCTTTCATCCTCGTCCTCGAGCTCGCTCTCGACACCCAGAAGCTTGGCCGTTCCCTCGTAGATCATCCGGTAGGATTTCTTGGATTCCTGGAGCTCGGCCAGCTTTTCCCGGACCTTCTGGAGCTCCTTCTCGATCAGCGCATCCACTCCTTCGAGCTGCCTCTTGGCTTCCTGCATCGTCTTCTTGTAAAGATCTTCCTGTTCCTTGCTGAGGGCCATTCCTTTACTCCTTATATCATTGGTTTAGCGATGGATTTGTCTTAAAGACGATGTCCAGCGGTTTCCAGACCCTGACTGGGACTCCGTCTTTTTCAGCGGGCCTGAACTGCCATTGACGGATGGCCGTCTCGGCAGCTCTTTCGAGTCCGAAACCCCCCTTGATTCCCTTGAGGATCTCGGTTCGGATGACGTCCCCGGTCTCCGAGACCAGGGCGTTCACGGTCACCGTACCGCCCACTCCCATGTTCAGGGCTTGGACGGGATATTTCGGGGCGATCTTTTTCAAGAGAACGGGTGCTGCATCGACGCTGTCGAGGGGGACCAGGTCACCGGGTTTAGCCATGACCCTTGTCGGTTCCTTGGCCGGTGGCTTGACAGGCGGCTCCGTCTGGGGGGAGACGTCCTGTTGGGTCGGAGTCTTCGTCTGAGGGACCGCCTCCTGGGAGGCCTGAGCTGAGGATTCGGTCGCGGGCTCCGTCTGCAACTCCAAACCAAGAGGAGGAGTGACATTGGGGAGGACCGGACGGATCGGGGCCATGTTCTCCGAAGCGTCGGGCTGTTCCGCCGGCATGGATGCCTCTTTCTTGGGGATCGGCTTGGACTCGGTCTTCGGCGCGGGCCTGGACACGTTCTCCTTGGTGGCCGGAGCGGCCGGGATTTCCTCCTGCCTCTGGGCGAACTCGCTCGGCAGCGAAGGTTGGAGGGAAGAAACCATCTGGCGCGCCGGCTCCTTGGGCTTCTTGGACTTGAGGACGATGAAGGTCGATCCGGCGACGATCAGGAAGGCGGCCAGGCCCCCGATCAGAGCGACCGGTGGTTTCTTCTTGGCCGGCTCGGCATACTCGTCGAAGTAGGCCTTCTTTTTTTCGGGCTCGGCCTTCTCCGTTTCCACAGCGGCCCTTTCGGACTTGGGAAAGTCTTTCTCCATGTCGAGGGGGATCTTGTCGATCTCGATGAGCGTCTGGTCGATGCCGTACGGCGTCTTCTCAGTAGCAAAGGGGGCCCGGGCCGGAGAGGGCGGGATATTGTTCCCAATCCTGTGCTGGGGAGGGATCCTCTCTTTGATCTCCTTGGCGACGGGGATCTTATTTGTCTTTTCTACTTCGTCCACTTTGGGTTCAGGCCCGAAAGACGGGACTGGCTTCGCCGCGGGCTCGACTTTCTTCTTCTTTTCATCAAGACCAAGGCCACCGATGGCTCCCTTGAGCAGGGCCTCGATATCCCCGTCGGCACCGGCCCTGGTCTCCCTTTTTTGCTTGCCGGCATCCTTGATGGGCTCTTTCTTCCGGCTCGTCCTGGTCAGCCCGGAGACCGCGGCCTGGAGCTCTTTCTCGAGGTCATCGAGGCTCTTGGTCGCTTTCGACTCCCGGGGAGCCGCCTTTGTTTTCAGAAGCCCCCAATCGTCAGGCGGCTGGGCGGATGGGCTTTTGGCAGGAGGGGAAGCCGGGGCTTTCTGTTTTTCGACCGGCTCCTCTCTTCCGTTGACTAGGAGCTGGAGCATCTTGGCACGGAGCTCATCTTTGTTCCACGGTTTGGTGAAATACCCGGAGGCCCCGTAAACCTGGAGAGCTTCCATTTTGCAGGAGGGCTCTCGGTATATCCCCGTGACAACGATGATGGGGGTTTTTCTGGTAGGATCCTGGTTGATCCTTTTCATCAACTCAAAACCATGAAGCTTGGGCAGCATCGGCTCGATCATAACCAGGTCGAAATCCTCGGCTTTATACTTTTCGTAGCCGGAGAGGCCGTCCATGGCGGTCACAGCCTGGAATCCTTCTTCGAAGACGAGGTTAGACAAGGCAATGAGAGATTCCTCGTCGAAGTCGACAACCAATATCTTTTTGTCTTTCATCGGTCTTCCTAAAGCCGTTCTTTTTTATCCATCTCGGTTTAGCCTGACCGAAATGTCTGCCTTGCGGTTGACGGCTTCCATTGTGGAGGGGAGGAAAAAGAGGGTCAATCACCCTTTGGGGTGATTTCATGGATGAATTTGTTTCCCCTTGGGGGCGGAGGGCTCGGGTGAGCCTGTTCTTGACAATATCAGGCGGCGGGCTTATGTTCGAAAAGCCATGACCTCGAAAGAGCGGATGGGGTGCGCCATGGGCAGGACGCTTCCCGACCGCGTGCCCGTGATGTCCCAGATGAGCATCGGGCATATGCTCCTCCGGACCGGCCATTCCCCGGCGGCCTTCTGGAACTCGGCCGAAGTGTTCGCCTCCGGGCTTCTGGCCATGAGAGAATCCTATCTTTTTGACGGCATCCTGGTCAGCCTCCATGGACACCGGAAGGACTGGGAAAAGCGGATGGTTGGTCTGAAAAAAGAAGGGGGGGTCGAGACCGTCACCTGGAAGAACGGAGACATGACGATTTTCCCCCCTGACGACCTGCCCAGGCACCATCCTTCCGTCGAGCGCTCGGTCCCGTCCCTGGCCGAATTCGACCCCGAATCCATCCCCGAGGTGATCGATTTCATCCCCGTTTCCCAAGGACTCGATTTTTTCATCGATCCGGAGCATCCTTACCAGGCTATCGACCTTATCGTCGAGCAGGCGGGACGGGAATTCTCCGTCCACGGAGAGGTGACCTCGCCGTTCGACTATTACCTCCGGCTGTTCGGGCATGCTCAGGCTTTGATCGGTCTGCTGGAAGAGCCGGACCGGGCCAGAGCGGTCCTCGAGCGCTACAGCGAAGGCCTCGTCCGGTTGGCCGAGGAGCTTGTCGCTCATCATGTGGACGCGGTCAAGTTGTCCTCCCCCTATGCCGGCTCCGGGTTCATCTCGCCGCGTTTTTATCGGGAGTTCGTCCTACCCCATGAAGGCCGGATAGCCCGGGCGATTCGCCACCGCGGTGTTCCGGCCTATGTCCACACCTGCGGGGCCATCCATGACCGCCTGGAGATGATGGTCGAGGCCGGTTTTTCCGGCCTCGAATGCCTCGACCCGCGGCCGCTCGGCGACGTCGATCTGGCCGACGCCAAGCGGCGGATTGGAAGAGAAGCCTTCATCAAAGGCAATATCGACCCCATCCATGTCCTGCTCAGCGGAAGCCTGGAGACGGTCGAAAAGGACGCCCGGTCGAGGTTGGAGATCGGCAAGCCTGGAGGGGAGTATATCCTGAGCACCGCTTGCTCGATTGCCCCGCGCACACCGCCGGAGAACATCCGGGTTCTGGCCGAGATCGCCGCTGACGCCGGCCGCTATTAGGGCGGGGGAAGAGAACGAGTCCTGTCCTAATGCTAACCTATCGTGCCGCACCCCTGCCTGTATCTGAGCTTTCTGATATAATAGAAATCAATGGTCCACGTCCGGGAAATTCAGGCCAAGAGCATCCTGAATAAATCCAAGATCTATGATTACTGCCTCAACCCCTACACGGGATGCGCGGTGAACTGCCGCTACTGCTACGCTCGGCTGTTCATGAGACGGTACTCCGGCCACATCGAGCCTTGGGGGACCTTTGTCGATGTCAAGATTAACGCCCCCGAACTCCTCCGGCGGCAGGTCGCCAAGATGAAGAAAGGGAAGGTCTGGCTCTCCTCCGTCTGCGATCCCTACCAGCCGCTCGAGGAGAGATATCGATTGACCCGGCAGTGCCTTGAGATCCTGGCCGAAGCGCGGTTTCCGGTCACCATCCAGACAAAGATGACTCTGATCTTGAGGGACCTCGACATCATCGAACGGTTCGAGGAGATCGAAGTCGGGATGACCCTGACCACGGACGACGAGAAGATCGTCAGGATGTTCGAGCCCGGTGCCTCGCCGGTCGCCGAGCGGAAGGCGGCGCTCGAGAAGATCCATTCCCGCGGTATTCCGACGTTCGCCTTTCTCGGGCCCCTTCTTCCCGGCGGGCCCGAAAGGTTTGTCGCCGGCCTCGCCGGTAAAGTGGACAGGATCCTGGTCGACCGGATGAACTACCTGGAGACAATCATCGGCCTCTACCATGAGCTCGGCCTCTCGGAAGCGGCCACCGACCGTTTCTTCCGGGACCAGGCCCGGAGGATCGCCCGGGAAGCCAGAAAATACGGCCTTCCCTGTGAGATCCTTTTCTGATTCAGGGTAAACCTTCGAGGTTGCTTCTCCATTCCCAAGTTGTTTATTACATAAAGATGCTTAAGTTTCCGCGGGAGAAGTTGCGCCGCGGGGGAGCTTGGCCTATAATCTTATTTTGCCCAGGCGACAACGAGATTTTCTCTTCTTGACCAGGGGATGGTCAGACGGATGGAAAAAAGGTCACCCGTGAAGACCGAGATTGATGAAGTGGCAAAACCCAAGGTCAGACCGCCGCTCCACGCCGATTTTATTCCGGCGGTCCTCTGGAACAAGGCCTACCGGGCTGCGGCCGGGGCCGACGGCCGGAGCGACTCCCTGGTCGTTGGTTTGATGAGAGCGGGCGGCTCGATCTCCCGCTATCAGACCGTTGCGTTCCCTCCGGGACATCCGTCCTTCGAACTGGGACTCCGCTACGCCGAACGCCTGATCAAAACTCTCCTCTGGATGTGGGGCGGCCACAGAGTGATCGTCGGCGGCCCGGCGGCCGTCGGAAATCACATCCGGAGATCCTACTCACGCCGGGGCGAGCGGGCTTTTGATGCCGACCTGATGTCCACCGCCTACGGCAAGAGGTTCTCCGTGGAGGTCACGGCGGCCGATTCCGTTCCTCCGGCTCTGGAGAACACGCGTCCGTTAGGGCGGCACCTCGATGGTTGTCGCATCGGATTCGACCTTGGGGCCAGCGACCGCAAGGTCAGCGCCGTCGTCGAAGGAGAAACCGTCTTTAGCGAGGAGGTCCCCTGGGACCCGCGCAACCAGAGCAACCCGCTCTACCATTATCACCAGGTCATGTCCGGACTTCACCAGGCGGCCTCCCATCTTCCCCGAGTCGAGGCCATCGGCGGGAGCGCGGCGGGGATCTACATCGATAACCGGGCCATGGTCGCCTCCCTCTTCCGCGGCATCCCGGCGGCGGATTTCCGGAAGGGAATCCAGCCGATGTTCTTGCGCATGCGTAAGGAATGGAAGGTCCCGTTCGAAGTAGTCAATGACGGCGAGGTCACGGCCCTCGCCGGATCGATGTCCCTCAACGTCAACCGCGTGCTCGGCGTCGCCCTGGGATCGAGCCAGGCGGGCGGCTACGTCAATGACCGGGGCAATATCACCGGCTGGCTCAACGAACTGGCCTTCGCCCCGGTCGATATGAACCCCGCCGCTCCCCTGGACGAGTGGTCGGGGGACGCCGGCTGCGGCGTCCAGTACTTTTCCCAGCAAGCCGTGTTCCGGCTCGCCGGGAAGGCCGGGATCAGCCTGGCCGATGACCTCCCGGCCGTCGCTAAGCTCAAGGCCGTCCAAGAGCTTCTCCACGGGGGGGACGAGCGGGCCCGGCTCGTCTTCGAGACGATCGGCGATTACCTGGGCTACGGGATCGCACATTACGCGGATTACTATGACATCGCCCATGTTCTCATCCTCGGCCGCGTGACCTCGGGAGATGCCGGGCCGATCATCCTGGAGAGGGCCCGCGATGTCCTGAAAACGGAGTTTCCCGACCTCATCGGCATGCTGACGCTTCATCTCCCCGACGAGAAGAGCCGCCGCATCGGCCAGGCCGTAGCCGCCGCCAGCCTGCCGGTCATTGAGAAGAAATGAAAAAAGGAAAGACCATGAACCTGAAACTGAGAAAACCCGGGAGTGAGATTTTTATCCCCGATGGAACACCCCTCCCCGGGGCTGTCGAGCGCGCCTCTTACCTGGGTGTCGCCGCCCATCCCGATGACCTTGAGATCATGGCCTACCACGGAATACTGAAGTGCTTTTCCAGCGACAAGGACTGCTTCTTCGGGCTCATCGCCACCGACGGCGGCGGCAGCCCCCGCGCCGGCTTTTATAAGAAATTCACCGACGAGGAGATGAAAACCGTCCGCAAGAAGGAGCAAAAAAAAGCGGCCTTCGTCGGCGAGTACGTCGGGGTCGCCTTCCTCAACTACACGAGCGCCGAGATCAAGGAAGCCGGGGATCCCGGCCCCAAGGACGACATCAAGGATCTGATCACGCTGGCCGAACCGAAGATCGTTTACACCCATAATCCGGCCGACAAGCACGACACCCACGTCGCGGTAGGTTTGAGGACCATCCAGGCGATCCGGGAGATCCCGGCGGAACATCGTCCCGAGCGGGTCTTCGGCTGCGAGGTCTGGAGGGACCTCGACTGGATGCTGGACGAGGACAAGGTCGGACTCGATGTCTCCGAACACCAGAACCTGGCGACCTCGCTCGTCAGCGTCTTCGACTCCCAGGTGGCCGGCGGAAAGGGCTATGACATGGCGACCATCGGACGGCGACGGGCCCACGCGACCTACTACGCCACCCATGACGTGGACGTGGCCACGTCGATGATTTTTGCCATGGACCTGACGCCCCTCGTCAAGGACCCCTCGCTGGACATCATGGAATTCGTCTGTCGCTATATCAACAGGTTCGCCGCGGACGTCAGCCGGAGGATCGAAAAGCTGCTCTGATCGCCGGCCGGCTCTTGAATGAACAGCCGGCTACCGTCTTCCGGAAAAGGGTGGGGGAGAGGGTGAACGGTGCTAAATCAGCCCCATCTTTTTGAGGGCCTCATCGCCACGGGATTTAACCTGGGGGGCTTCCTCGGGCAAGTACAGGACCACTCCGCCTTTCATCGGCCGGATTATGATCTTTCCGTCCTCGGATAGGCTGTTGGTAAACTCGACCGGGTCCTGGCCGTTGAAGTATTTCTTGAAGGCCTCGTTGAACCCGCTGTAGACGGAATGGATTCCCTTGTACGGGTCGCTCCGCAATTTCTGGATGGCCAGACGGACGAATTCTTCCGGCGAAATCTTCTTGTTCATGTTTCCTCCTCATCGGGAATGAGTCTTCAAAGTATATGAGACGCAGCGGGGGCGGAACGAATCTCAATAAAAAGCCTTTTACTTTTCGGGCCGTTTTTCCTAAAATGGAGGAGAAAGACGGAGAATAAAATGGACAGTTGTTTCAGCTGCAATTTTTCGCCAAGGAAGGTCAAGATGAAGGGCGAGTTCTATATCGAGGGTCACAAGTCCAAAACCGACTGGGAAGAAGAAACCACCCTCATCCTCCAGGACGACAAGGGGTACAGCACGCTCGAGGAAGCGACGGCCAAGGCCAAGGAATATTTTGAAAAAGAGAAGGACCTGAACCTGGTGGTCATTTATCAGCAAGACAAGCTGGGGACCAGGGAAGGCGCCAGGATGATCTTTCGGAACGACGAAGGCCATTTGGAGGAATCGAACCTCTTCTATTGACCTTCTATCCGTCGCTGAGGCCCCCCTCCCAAAGTTTCGCTCGAGGCTCTTTTTGTGCCGGAAAACGATGTCCAAGCTCGGGACGATTGTCCATGCCTTGATGCAAAGGAAAGGTCGGGAAGATCCTGTCTTTTCTTTTGAGCCGGCCAAGGACAATATTGCCCAGGCCCTGAACTCCGCATTTTTGATCATCCTCGCAGGGGCCTCCCATCCGGCGTTCGAAAGAGCCAGGAGTTACCTGGAAAGCATGACGGAATCCGCCGAGTGGGGAGAAGTGGCGAAATTCTATGTCGAGGGGGAATCGCTCGTTCAGCGGGAAATAATCAGCGCGGTTCGGGATGACGCTGATTTTGCCGACCGGTTCGATCGGCTTTCCGCGTGGATCTCTCGGGGGCAGAACTTGGCCGATGTCAAGAACACGGCCGAGAGATTCTGGGCCGTTTTTTTCCCCGAGGCGAACGGCCTCCTGAGCCACAGAGAAGACCGCATCGAAGAGTTGCGCTCCAGACGCCGGGTCACGATCACCCGACTGAATTCCTCTCCGCTCACCGATCCCGCCCGCGAATTGCTTTTTTCTTCCAACGTGCTTTTGACCTTGCCCCTCGGAAGAAAGCCGTTGGACGAGCTTCCCCTGAGTGCCGAAGCGAAAGAAAGACCCTCCGGAACCAGGCAGGAGCCACAGCTCTTCTGGTATGACCACCCGATTCCGGTCGGCCTCGAGCCGGGGAAAAACGAGGTTCTTTATGGTCTCAAGGGCCTGGACAAGGCCCTGGAGTTCGAGCGGGAGCGCGGCCACATTCCCCGGGGATCCAGGCCGGTTTGCGTCCTCTCGGTCTCGGTCACCCACCGGGGCCTCCGGGGGCTGGCCAGAAGTTTCATCCAGGAAGAGCTGGCCCGGTCCGGCGGCTTGAAAATGATAGACCTTTATGCCTTCACGGAAGCCGACACGCGAAGGATCGTCGCTCGAATCCTCGGGCCGGCCGGAGCTCACTACCTGCGAAGGAAAGATACAGAGCGACTGCTCGGAGTCTTCGGCGTCGATGGAGAATATGGGCGGCACTACAGCTTCTTAAAGGCCATCGCCGCATTTTGGAAGGTCCTGATCGATCCCCGCATAAAGGCGACGTTCAAGATCGACCTGGACCAGGTCTTCCCGCAAAAGGAACTCGTGGCTGAAACGGGTTGTTCTGCCTTTGAGCATTTCCGGACCCCGCTCTGGGGAGCGCAGGGGCTGGACGCACAAGGGCGGCCCGTAGAATTGGGGATGATCGCGGGCGCCCTGGTCAACGCCAAGGACATTGACCGGTCCCTGTTCAGCTGCGATGTTCCGTTCCCGGATCATGAACCGTCCTTTGATGAATTCATTTTTTTCAGCTTCCTGCCCCAGGCGCTCTCGACGGAAGCGGAGATGATGGCCCGTTATGACCGGGACGACCTGGACGGACAAAGGGCCTGTCTCCAGCGCATCCATGTCACCGGGGGAACGAACGGGATCCTGGTGGATAGCCTGCGCCGCCACCGGCCGTTCACACCTTCTTTCGTGGGCCGGGCAGAGGACCAGGCCTACATCCTGTCCGCGCTCCTGAATCCCGGCATAAAACTGGCCTATGTCCACAAGGACGGGCTGATCATGCGGCATGACAAGGAGGCCTTCGCCCAGGAGGCCATGGCCTCCGCCTTTGTGGGGAAACTGATCGGCGACTATATCCGAATCATCACTTTTTCCGCTTATGCCAGGGCCCTTACGGACAATATCCGGGAGCTCAAAGAGACGATAGACCCCTTCACCGGCTGTTTTGTATCGTTTATTCCGGCGACCGTCGTCTATCTTCGGTTTGCCTTTAAGGCGGCCTCCTTCTTCGCCCTGGGGAAAAATGTCCAGGGTGTCCAATTCATCAAAGACGGCGCCGCGCGCCTCCGCAAGGCTCTGGATTTTGCCCGCGGCAAAGACAGCCCGCTCGAGCAGACCTATGTCCAAGAACGCACAGGGTGGGATCTCTTCTATGAAACGCTCTCCGTCGTTGAAGACGCCATCGCGACAAAGGACGAGTTCGCCCTGGACCTCCAAAAGAAGGCTCGAGCCATCATCAATAGCTGTGCGATTTCGGCAGAAAGGAGTTACTGATGCTTAAGGATGTGCCCCAGAGATACTCTTTCTTGGATAGGGACGGCCGGGCCTTGGACCTCGACCGGCGGACGGCTCACGACCAGCACGGCACCGTCCACGGCCCGGATTTCAGCCGGCTGACGTCGGTGGTCATCATTTCCGCGGAAAGGGGAGCCGACACCAAGCGGTGCGTGGAATCGATCATCGATAATACTCCGGAACCCTTCGAGATCATCCTGAGCGATGTCGGGTCGAGCCGGGAAACGCGCGATGTCATCACCGCCCTCGAGGATGCCCATAGGAATCTCCATATCATCTATAACAAGCAGAGCACGGGAACAACGGGGCAGCGCAACCAGGGCATCTCTTTTTCAAGGGGAAGCCGGATCGTTCTGATGGATAACGATGTCCTCGTCTTGCCCGGATGGTTGAATCATCTCCAGGAGAGGGCGGCCCGGGATCCGAAAATCGGCCTGGTGGGAGCTAAACTCCTGAAAGCGGAGATGGAAAAGGTCTATTACTGCGGTTCCCATACGATAACGCTCGAAAAGGACGGCCGGGTCTACGGCATCGGGCTCATCAAGTCGGGACCGCTGGCTGACTTGAAGAGACATGATCCCCCAGCAATGAAGGGGGGAGAGGTTCCTTGGTATACGACGACAGCTCTCCTGGCCAGCCGGGAAGTCTTATACCAGGCTGGAGGATTCGACGATATCACCGCCGGGCGGGGGATCTTCATCGCCAACGAAGACAAGGATCTGAGTCTGAGCGTCCGGAAGGCGGGGTATAAGATCCATTATTGTCCCGAGGCTGAGGCCCTCCATAATCATGATTATTCCAAGGTGGACAGAAAGGATGCCTATCACAGTCAATACCGCCTCCGGATGGAGCAGATCAAGAAGGACACGCAATATTTCCTCGACAAGTGGGGCATCACTTATATGATCGAGAAGCTCCCCCACGAGGACAATTCCAGCCGCTGGGACGGAAAAGAGCTGTCTCCCGTGGACCTGGATCTCGAGTCCGCGGAGTTCAGAAATGATATCGTCACCCTGGAGTCTGTGAACGGAGCACGGCAATAAACTGCCCAAGTGGTTCTTATCTTGTCATCTGGACCACGGGGGGGCGGGTCAAAGAAAAGCGGGGTGGACTAATGTCCAATTTTCGAACTTTTCTCAGGCACAATAGCATCGCATATCAGATTCAATGTCTTCGGTCTCTTGCTTAGTCCCCAGCCCAGCCAGCCTATTCCTGGCATCCTCGAACTCGGGAAGGCCAGGGTCGGCGTCTTTCCAGAGGGTGAGGAATTCTTCATGATTTGCAGGTGTCTCGAAATTTATTTTTCTAAGCCTATTTTTCGCAGCAGTGCCGCATAACGCGGGTCGGAGCGCACCGGATCAAACCTGTGTAAAGTTATCAGAAACATTAATAAATATGGGTCGCGCTCACGTAACGCTTTTTCAAGCCAAGCGAAGGTCTGTTCCTTCTCTCCAAGAGCTGAAAAAACCGATGCTATAGGTACGGATGGTACATAATTCCCTTTTGAATACACTATAATATTGTTGAGTACTTTTTGCGCCTCTTCTCGTTTTCCCATAAGCGCATAGCAACCTGCGATATTAGGATCCCGGTCTTTAGATCCTCCACGGAGCTCTATGTATCGAAGATAATATTTGACGGCTTCTTCATATTTCCCCTTAGCTTCATAAGCCCATCCAAGAAATATGTAAGTTGCATAGTGACTGGGATCTACTTCAAGCGCTTTGTTCAATTCTTCAAGGGCCTGGCCATATCGGCGTTCAAAATACAGGAAAAGACCCACATCTGTGCTTATCCTGGGCGACAGAGGGTCAAGATTCCGAGCTATCTTAATCTCTCTCATGGCCTCCTCGTATCGGCCGAAGCTTGACAAACTGACCGCATAGAACTGGTGGGCTGTAGCATAACCGGGATTAAGTTCAATCGCCAGCTTGAATTCTTTCTCAGCCCCAACAAAATCCCAATCATATTCACACATAATGCTTGCTAAAGTAGCGTGAGCCTCAGCGAGTTTGTCATCAATTCCTAGTGCCTTTAATGGCGCTGCTTTAGCTTTTGGAAATGCCTTTTCAGCCGGCCAAAAGCCATTGTTTCCAAGAATATAGTAAGCGTCTCCCACGCCCGTATAGGCAAGCGCATAATTTTGGTCTATTTCAATCGCTTTCTCGAAATATTCAATAGATTTTATTAAGTCCGCTTCATCCCGCTTGTTCCAAAGATTGCGGCCCTGTAAATAAAGATTATAGGCCTCAAGATTCTCGGTATAATTCTTGATGAGAGGCGCGCCTTTTTCACCCAATAGCTTAATCTTTAGCGCTGTGACTATGGCCTTGGCAATGCCATCCTGGATGGTAAATATATCTGCCATTTTGCGATTAAAGATCTCCGACCAGACTTGGCGGCCATCTTGGGCATTGCTGATCCGTGCTGTGACCCGGAGATTATCCCCGGCCACCTGGACGCTTCCTTCAAGCACATTTTCCACGCCGAGCTTCTGGCCGATCTCACGGATGTCCTGGGTTTTCCCCTTGAAGAAAAATGCCGAGGTTCTGGCCGGAACCCAGAGGCCTTCGATATTGGTCAAGGTGTTGATGAGTGTTTCTGAAATTCCATCGCACAAGTATTCGTTGTTTTGGGCTTGGCTCAAGTCCACAAAGGGGAGTACAGCAATGGATTTTTTGGCTGATGCTGCGGGTGCCGCTTCTTTTTTAGGAAAAACCTTCCAGATGATGACGATCGCCGCTATGATAAGAAACAAAAGTCCAAGAGCGGGTAGGAGAATTTTTTTCAAACCAAAAGTGACGGTGATCTCCTTTGAAGTGAAAGCCTTTTTCTCGGGTATGACCTGCTCCGTGGTTGGAATTCCCCTTTCGATTTTTCCCAGCTCGGAGCGGACTTCAGTTGCAGTCTGATATCTATTGGTTTTATCTTTTTCCAGGCATTTGAGAATAACGCTGCTCAGGTCCTCAGGGATGTTGGGATTTAACTGCTTCGGGTTCTTCGGTATCTCTCCCTTATGCTTCATGGCGATGCTCAAGGCCGTATCACCTTCAAAGGGCACTCTCCCTGTTGCCATCTCATATAGGATGATGCCCAGCGAATAGATATCCGACCTCTGGTCGATGTCTTTTCCCTCGACCTGCTCCGGGCTCATGAACTCTGGGGTGCCAATCATCATCCCGGCCCCGGTGATGCCTTTCCCCTTGAGAGACCGGGCGATGCCGAAATCCATGATCCGGGCATTCCCCTCCTTATCGATCATGATATTGGAGGGCTTGAGGTCCCGATGGACGACCCCCAACCTGTGAGCCTCGGCCAATCCTTCGCATACCTGCTTGGCTATGGCAATGGCTGTCCCAACTGTCAATTGTCGTGACCTTCTGATGAAGCTCTTGAGGTCTTCCCCGGTGACATATTCCATGGTGATGAAATGAGTCCCTTCATCCTGCATGAGCTCGAACATCCGCCCGACATTCCTGTGACCGATCCTCCTGGCCAGCCTCACTTCATTGCTGAACCTTTCAATAGTCTCTTTGTCTGAAGCGACCTCAGGCTTAATGAGCTTCAGGGCAACCTCTTCTTTGAGCTTCTTGTCCAGGACTCTATATACTTTGCCCATCCCTCCTTTGCCCAGCTCTTCGATGATCTGGTAGCGGCCGGCGAAGGTGGAACCTGTAGTCAGTTCATGGATGGGCATCTGAAGGGTTTCTGTAACGCCTGGATGGATGTCCTCGGATGGGGGAATAAGCTGCGTGCCGCACTCCCCACAGAATTTCAAGGTGTCGGAATTCTCAGAATGACATTTCGGGCACTTAATGGGCACTGTTGGTCCCCTTTATCAGGTGTGGCCATAGATTAGCAAAGAACGAATAATAGTGTCAATTGAATATAGACCTCGCCTTTTGTGCCAAAAAATCAGGTCAAAAAGGGAAAATAGGGGAGGGTGCCTTAGTATTCGGTTTTATAAGATACATCCGGTCAATTGACCTGAGATTTCAAATCAGACAAATACGACAGGTGTTGGAGCCTGCACAGTATTAGAGCCGGCGAACCTAATGCGGTTCTGCCGACCGGCAGACAGGTGGAGGTTGTGATGGATGAATATGAAAGAAAGCTGGAGGAGATAGTGAGGAAGCATAAAGGAGGGTCGCTTCTTATATTTGAAGGCACCTGGGTCACACCAGTGCCGGAGGAGATCATACTCGCAGGAGAAGCGCTGTCGGACGGCGCGTTCAGGCTCTGGTGTGTGCTTCGGTATCATGCACGGAAGCCGGGAGAAGAGCCCGAGTGCTTTCCAGACCAAAAGACGTTAGCTGATTACTTAGGTGTTTCGGAAGACCAAGTAAGGAAGCGCATCGGCGAGTTGAAGGAAGTCGGTCTGCTCGCGGTGAGACGGCAGGCTCGGGAAATAGGCTTTGGGGTCTACAACATATACACAATGAAAGATGTCAAGAAATGGTGGACGACCGCAGGGAAGCGGAAGAAACGGGAGAAGGAAATAGAGAAATGCAGAAAACACGCAAAAAAACGCGTTCCTCAGACGGAACCCCGGGAAATCACGGGATTACAACCCCGAGGTTTCTCGGCCTTAATAAGACAAAAAGAAGAGATATATTGAGATATATAGGAAGCGCGTATTATATCGAGCGTAGCGAGATATAATACGCTGCTTCCCCGCCGTGACACTTCAAAGCATCTCAGATCGACCAAGTTCTCCGCCCTCGCGCTGTCCTCATTCTTCGGACAACGCTTCCGGCCGAGAACTCGGCAGGCCAAAGGCCTGCCTCTCAGTCAGCTCATCCTGACAACCGAAGGAAGAAAAGAGACTGGTTTGGTGAAGGCTGCTATTTAAGCTTAAATAGCAGAGGGAGAGAAGGACGAGCAAAACAATAATTTGAAATTGTTGTTTCCCTCGGGACGGCAGGAGAAGAGATGTAGTTCCGATTGACAGTTCCATCGGGGGGGAGTAGTGTTTGAAGGAAGGAGGTGGAACATGGGAACATGGAAACCCAGCAAGAACCAAACGGTTTTGATCCAAACAACCGAGGGGTTGCTTCATGAAATGGACGACCACTGGTCTGGATGGATGAGCAGGCAGCGTCGGAGAGATTTCGATTTCACGTGCCAAAAGGCAAACAACCTCTCTTCGGAGGCGGGACTCTATCGGGTAGTCGGCCAAACAGAATCTCTTGCCCAATACCTGTTAGAGAAGATGGAGAAGGGGATGAGGTTGGGGGGGATAAAGATTTCTCGGAAAAGATAAACAGCAAAGGCTGGAGAAGGGGGAGTAGTTCCGCCCGGATCGATTGATAGCACCTTCGGATCAGAGTAACGTTGAGGGAGGAGGAGGTCGAACGATGGCTTATCGAAAAATTTGTCCCATCATGTCCGCAAGCCCTGAGGTTAGACCTTGTGTCAAAGAACGATGCCAGTTCTGGGTCCAGTACGACGTAACACCTCCGAAAGGGGATTGTCTGTTCAACGACATCAGGTCCTCTCTCTACCGGATCTCAATGAAGTAGAAGTAAGACCGATTAGGGGAACACACTGAGATTCGGTGAGAGAAAAGTTAGCACTTGCTGCGTCTATATAAATAGAGGGATAAGTCTAAGGAGGTTGGCATATGGCAACGTATAAACAAATTCAAAAATGGGTAAAAGAGAGCTATGGATTCACGGTAAAACCATGCTGGATTGCTCATGTGAAAGAGATATGTGGGTTAAAACTTAGGAAAGCACCAAATAGATTATATGAACTCAAGAGAGCTAATCCCTGTCCCCCAAAAAAGTTAGAGCCAATTAGAAAAGCTCTTAAACATTTTAGTGAAATTTGAAATGAGGCGCATGGAGGCCAGAGGTCCATTTAAGAAGAGAAATAAAAGAAAGGAGGAGCTATGTTAGAACCGTTAAAACAATTTATCTGCGATAAGTGCGGAGAAACTATTAAATCGCCGCGGGATGGGTGGGTCGAGTGGCTAGAGCAGGGCGATGATACGATGTATAACTCTCAATATGGATTCAAAATCGTTCATGCCGACCCAAAGTGTTACTTTTATCCAGACCGTGAATACCCAGGTAGCAACAGCACGCCACTAACCCACTTCACGGGGGAAGGTGGGTATACTTGGTTGTTGTGTTTCTTGGACCTGGGTCCGCTTCTTATGAAAGATTATAAAGGGCCGCGAGTAAAAGATATGCGAGAATTTGTTGAGCTAATGCGAAGACTTACCTTGCCATACTATGAAGAAGTGAGACTGTATGCTGGAAGTCTGCGCACGAGTGAGAACTTCGTGGCGGATAATTCGTTTTATGAGCAAGAGAACCTAAAAAAGATAATCCAGGAGTTAAGCCAGGATAGACGCTAAAAAATAAGGGGCTTGGAGGCCAGAGGCCCCACGTGAGGCATGGGCATTGACAGACTGCCCAAATGGGGTTAGCATTCCTAGCATAAGAATTTGCAAGGGAGGGGAAGAATTCTCATGACGAAAAAGACGCGGTTGATCATTTTAATTTGTGCAGTGGTGGCTTATGTCCCTGTTAGGATTTTTATACCCAAAGAACTTAACCTTATAGGCCCCTACGTTTTATTCCTTACGCTTCTTGCTATCCTGTGGTATTCATGGGAGACAAGTCAGCTTAGGATTCAACAAAAAGACATAATGGAATTGAGTCT
>DATKXS010000083.1:0-5110 GCA_035528895.1 Candidatus Desulfaltia sp. | reverse complement strand
TCCCGTGCGGCAGAGCAGGATGTCCGGCTGGATGCCTATCGCCCGAAGTTCCTTGACGCTGTGCTGGGTCGGCTTCGTCTTGAGCTCCCCGGAAAAGCCGACGAACGGGACGAGGGTCAGGTGGACGAAGAGCGTCTTGTCGGCCCCCAAGCTGAGCCGCATCTGTCTCGTGGCTTCGAGGAAGGGCAGGCTTTCGATGTCGCCGACAGTCCCGCCTATCTCGCAGATAACAATATGGTTATCGCCAGCGACAGATTCGAAAGCGCTCTTGATCATGTCGGTCACATGGGGGATGACCTGGACCGTCTTTCCTAAGTATTCGCCTTTCCGCTCTTTCCGGATGATGGATTCGTAGATCTTTCCGGCCGTCCAGTTGTGGGCTCGCGTCGTCTTCGCCGATGTGAACCGTTCGTAGTGGCCAAGATCGAGGTCCGTTTCGGCGCCGTCGTCGGTGACATAGACCTCGCCGTGTTGGAAAGGGCTCATCGTCCCTGGGTCGACGTTGAGGTAAGGGTCGAACTTCTGGATGGTGATCCTGTAGCCGTGGCTCTCCAGGAGCCGGCCTATGGAGGCCGAGGCAATGCCTTTGCCCAAACCCGAAATGACGCCGCCGGTGACGAAGATATACTTGGTCATGAACACGCTTTCCTGGAAATTGACCCTCCGATTATATCCTGCGGACGCTCCACACTCAAGCGGAGAAACACGGCCCGGGCGATTCCGCCGCGCCCGCCCGCGGTCAGGCGCCGGCCGGCTCTTTAGCTGCTGCAGGAGCGGTCTTGGCTGCGCCCTTGGTCTGGCAGGTCGCTTCGAGATACGCCCCTTCCTCGACATACAGAATGGGCGACAGGATGGTCCCGAACACGCGGCCCTTGTTGTGGACCTCGACCTTCTCGGTCGCCTGGAGGGTGCCCCGGATCTCGCCATTGATGACGAGCTGTCCCACCTTGACGTCGGCTTCGACCTTACCCCTCTCCCCAATGACGAGAAGGGAGTCCGAGTTGATCGTGCCCTTGAAATGACCCTCGATCCGGAAGGAACCCTTGAAGGTCAGGTCGCCCTTGAACTCCGAATCCATGTCGATCAAACCGGCCAGCTTGCTTTCGTTCAATTCGCGCGGCTTGTCTTTCATGAGCTTACTCCTTTGATCCTGTCGTAGATCCGATTCAGGTCGTCCAGTGAAAAGTAGTAGATCTTCACCACGCCTTTGTTCCGGTTTCCCGCAACGAGGACCTTTGTCCCCAGGCTCTTGAGCATTTCCTCCTGGAGGGCATGGAGGTCGGGGTCGGCCAGGCTCCTCTGGGCGCGCGGCGCCTTTTTTTTCAGCCGGTTGACCAGGGCCTCGGTGTTCCGGACGGACAAGTTCCTATCGATGACCTGGCGGCAGGCGTAGAGCTGGGTTACCGAGTCCTCGATGGCCAGCATGGCCCGGGCGTGTCCCATGGAGATCGTCCCGTCGGCGAGGCGGTCCTGGATCTCCTGGGGGAGTTTGAGCAGGCGGAGGTAGTTTGTGACCGAGGACCGGTCCTTCCCGACCTTGTCGGCAAGCTCGTGCTGGGCATAGCCGTGGTCGTCGATGAGTCTTTGGTAGGCATGGGCGATCTCCAAGGCATTCAGCTCCTCGCGGTGGATATTCTCGATGAGCGAGACCTCGAGCTGCTTGTCCTTGGGGATGTTCCGGATGAGGACAGGGATCTTGCGCAAACCCGCCCGCTGAGCGGCTCTCCACCGCCGTTCCCCAACGATGATCATGTAATGATCATCTTCCGGGGCCACGATCACCGGCTGCACGATACCTGTCTCCCTAATGGATTGGGCCAATTCATCAATTGTTTTGTCGTCGAACCTTGTCCGCGGTTGAAAGGGGTTCGGCTTGACGTCCTCGAGGTTCAGTTCGGCAAACCTCTCGTCTTTCAGGATGCTGAACTCGTCCGGGATAAACGCTCCCAGGCCTTTTCCCAAGGCTTTCTTGCTCATCTGCTAATGATCTCCTCGGCGAGGCTGAGATAGGCCTCGGCTCCTTTGGATTTAATATCATAAAGGACGATCGGTTTTCCAAAACTGGGCGCTTCGGCCAGGCGGACGTTGCGGGGAATGACGGCTTCGAACATGATATTTTTCAAAGACTTACGAATCTCTTCGGCGACCTGTTTGGAAAGGTTGGTCCGCTCGTCAAACATGGTCAAGAGGATCCCTTCTATGGCCAACTTGGGGTTGAAGTGGGCCCGCACTGTTTCCAGGGCTTGAAAGAGGTCCGGGATCCCTTCCATGCAGAAGAATTCCGTTTGGACGGGGATAAGCAGCGAGTCCGCCGCGGTCAGCGCGTTGATCGTCAGGAATCCTAAGGAGGGCGGGCAATCGATAATGATATAGTTGAAGAATCTTCTCGTTTTTTCGACCGCGTCGAGAAGCCGTTTTTCCCTACGCTCGACTGCGTAAAGCTCGGCTTCGATGCCCGAGAGCTCAGGAGAGCACGGGCAGAGATAGAAGTTCTCGAGCTCCGTCCCGAGGATGCAATCCATGAGGTCTCGGCCGTTCATCATCGCCTGGTATATGCCCTGCCCGGATGCTTTCGGTTTGGCCAACCCCAGCGTCGACATGCCCTGGGGGTCGAGGTCGATGAGGAGGGTCCTCCTGTTCTTGAGAGCAAGGCAAGACGAAAGATTGATGGCGGTCGTTGTCTTTCCGACCCCGCCTTTCTGATTCGCTACGGCAATGATCTTATTCATCGTCAAGGCAAGTTCCACGTGAAACAGGGGCCCTCGAGACCCATTTTTTGGCCTGGATCTCTAAATAAAGACTGAGATTTTGGACTGCCGCCGGAGTCATACCGGGGATCTTCCTGGCCTCGCCTAAAGTCGCCGGTCTCATCTTTTCAAGCTTTTCGATTGCTTCTCTGGTCAATCCAGAAGCCTTACGGAAATCAACGCCCACGGGTATTTTCATCGAACCGGACCGCACCGACTTGGCGATCTCCCTCTCCTGTTTCTTGATGTACCCCTCATATTTTGTCTCGGATTCGATGTGCCTGCAATCCTCATCGCTCAACGGTTCCTCGAATTTCCCATATTCTAACACACTTCTCAGGCCGATTTCAGGTTTTTTCAGGTGCTCGAAAAGCGTCACGGTATCCCCGGTCCCCGATTTTAGTCTGTTTTTCCTTAAAAACGAAACTGCGCTCGCCACACGAGCCCGTTTTTCCTGGTATTCCTTCCAAGTTTTTTCCGGAACGAGGCCAAGCTTCAGACCATATTCCATCAGCCGGCGGTCGGCGTTATCGATCCTCAACAGGAGCCGGTATTCAGCCCGGGAGGTGAACATGCGGTAGGGCTCTTCAACGCCGGTCGTGACCAGGTCGTCGATGAGCACCCCAATATACGCCTCGTCCCGTCTCAGCACGAACGGCGCTTTTTCCCGGATGGATAGGGCCGCGTTGATCCCGGCCATGAGGCCCTGGGCGGCCGCCTCCTCATATCCCGATGTCCCGTTGATCTGCCCGGCAAGGTAGAGACGCTTGATCTTTTTCGTTTCGAGAGTGGCCAGGAGTTCGGTGGGGGAGACGGCGTCGTATTCGATTCCGTAGGCCGGCCTCAGGATCTTCGCCCGGTCCAGGCCGGGGATCGTGGCCAGGATCTCCCTCTGGACGTCGTAGGGCAAACTCGAGGACATGCCGTTGATATAGATTTCCGTCGTTTCGAGCCCTTCCGGCTCGAGAAAGAACTGGTGGCGGGCGCGGTGGGGGAATTTGACCACTTTGTCCTCTATCGAAGGGCAATAACGCGGCCCGATACCCTTGATCTTTCCGCCATATAGGGGGGATTTATCGAGGTTACGGCGAACGACCGCATGGGTGGCCGCGTTGGTGTAGCCCAGATAGCATATGACCTTGTTTTGGAGAAGCCCGCTCGTCCGGTAGGAAAATGGCACCGGCTCCGCGTCTCCGGGCTGCGGCGTGAAAGGGCCCCAGTCAATTGTATCCCTGTCCAAGCGCATGGGCGTGCCCGTTTTCAGGCGAAAAACCCTCAGGTCCAGCTTTTTCAGTTGCTCCGCAAGATCCACCGACGGCGGCTCGTTCGCCCGTCCGGCCGGATAACTCCGAAGCCCGATATGGATCATCCCATTGAGGAAGGTCCCCGGCGTCAGGATGACCGCTTTTCCTTCAAGGCGGGTCCCATCCAGGGTTTCCACCCCTCTGGCCGCGCCTCGCGTGACCAGGACTTTGGCGACTATGCCCTGGAAAACCGTCAGGTTGGGCATCCGTTCGAGCCTGTATTTCATGGCCATCCGGTAGGCGGATTTGTCGCACTGGGCCCGGGGAGCCTGGACCGCCCCGCCTCGGCTACGGTTGAGAAGCCTAAACTGGATGCCGGTTTCGTCCGCCAGGAGGCCCATCAGGCCACCGAGCGCGTCGATCTCCCGGACAAGGTGCCCCTTGGCCAGGCCGCCGATGGCCGGGTTGCAGGACATCTGGGCGATGGTCTCGAGGTGGATGGTCACCAGGCATGTCCGGAGGCCCATGGCGCTCGCCGCCGCCGCGGCCTCGCAACCGGCATGCCCAGCCCCAACGACGACGACATCGAACCCGCCTTCAGCCTTCATCCGGAGTCCCTATTTCCCCACGCAGAACCGTCCGAAGATTTCGTCGATGACCTCGTCAATGCGCACTTGCCCCGTCAGTTCGCCGACGAGGGGCAAGCAGCTGCGGATCTCCTCGGCATAGAGTTCGACGGAATGCCCCTTCCCCAGGAGTACCGCCGCACGCCGAAGGGCTTCGAGAATGGCCCGGAGGAGGTCTTTTTGCCGGGCGTGGAGGATAATGTCCTCCTCTTTTGCGGGTTCCGGGGCGAATTGCCCGCGGATGGCCTCCCTCAGCTTGTCGATATTCCTGCCCTTCAGGGCCGAGACATCAATGGACGGGGATCCACCGGCCAGCTCCCGGATCCTCCGCCTGTCGATTTTCGGCAGGAGATCGGATTTGTTGAAAACGAGGAGCATTTTTTTCCCCCGGTATCTCCGGACCAACTGTTCATCCTCGCCGCTCTGCATCCGGGACGCGTCGAGGACGACGAGCAGGCCGTCCGCGTCCCGGGCGATCTTCTGCCCCCTGGCG
>DATKXS010000082.1:0-30770 GCA_035528895.1 Candidatus Desulfaltia sp. | reverse complement strand
GCAGGGCGTGGAGATGGTGATGCCCGGGGACAACGTGAACCTGGAGATCGGGCTGATCACGGACGTGGCCATGGAGAAGGGGCTGCGGTTCGCCATCCGCGAGGGCGGACGAACGGTCGGCGCCGGGTCGGTGACCGAGATATTGGAATAGGGGCAAAGAGGTAGAAAGAGAATTGCTCTTACGGAGAACAGAGGACGACAATGGAAAAAATCAGGATCAGGTTACAATCGTTTGACCATCGGTTGCTCGACCAGTCGGTCAAAGATATCGTCACCAAGGCCAAGCGGACAGGCGCGCATATCTCCGGCCCGGTCCCCTTGCCCACGAACATTCATCGCTACTGCGTCCTCCGGTCTCCGCATGTCGATAAGAAATCCCGCGAACATTTCGAGATGCGCATCCACAAAAGGCTGATCGACATCTCCGAGTACAACAACGAAACGATCGAGGAACTCCAGAAGCTGGACCTGCCGGCCGGGATCGATGTCGAGATCCAGGCCTTCGGCACGGGAGGAGAATGAGATGGTGGAAGGGTTGATTGGCAAGAAGGTCGGGATGACCCAGATCTTCGACGCCGCGGGCAATGTCATCCCCGTGACGGTGATCAAGGCCGGCCCGTGCACGGTCATCCAGAAAAAATCGAAAGAGAAGGACGGCTATGCGGCCGTCCAGCTCGGGCTGGTCGAAGAGAAAGGCGTGAGGAAGCCGACCAAACCTCTGGCGGGGCATTTTCAGAGATCGGGCCTGCCCCCGACCCGGATCCTCCGGGAATTCCGGGCCAGCGACCCGGCGACGATCAAGGAAGGAGACCAGGTCTTCGTCGATATCTTCGCCGAGGGCGAACGGGTCCATGTGACCGGGACTTCCAAAGGAAAAGGATTCCAGGGCGTGGTCAAGCGTCATGGATTCCGGGGCGGCCGGGCCAGCCACGGCTCGATGTTCCATCGGGCTCCCGGGTCGATCGGCGCCTCCTCCTATCCTTCGCGGGTGCTGAAGGGTACAAGAATGGGCGGGCATATGGGACAGACCAAGATCACGGTCCGCAGCCTGACCGTGATCCGGACGGATAAGGAGAACAACCTCTTGGTGGTCAAGGGAGCCGTCCCCGGCTCCCGGGGCAGCTATCTCCTCATCCGCAAGGACGGCTTCAAGGCCCCCGCGGTTGGAGAGGCAGAAGAGAGTAGACCATGACCAAACTTCAAGTCCTCAACACAAGCGGCCAGGTGAGCGGTGAAATGGAAATCCCGGCCAAGGTTTTTTCTTATCCCGTGAAACAACACCTCCTTCACGAGTCGGTCCTCATGCGCCTGGCCAACGAAAGACGCGGCACGGCCGCGACCAAAACGCGGGCGGAAGTCAGCGGCTCCAGCCGCAAGCCCTGGCGGCAGAAAGGGACCGGCCGGGCCAGAGCGGGCAGCATCCGCAGTCCGCTATGGCGGAAAGGCGGCAGCAGCCACGGGCCTCAGCCGAGAGATTACCACTACGAGATCCCCAAGCAGGCCAGGCGCAACGCCCTGAAGTCGGCTCTGGCTTTGCGCTTTGCCGAAAACCGGCTGCTCATCCTGACCGAGGCCGAACTTAAGGAGCCGAAGACGAAAGAGGCGATCAGCATGCTGAAGGCCTTGCACCTCGATTCCGCTTTGATCGTCGACGGGGCGGACAACAAAAACCTGTTCACCGCCCTCCGGAACATCCCCCGGGTGAAGGCCGTGGATAGCCGTCTTCTGTCCGCCTTCGATATCCTCGGCCACGACTGGCTCGTCTTCACCCAGAGGGCCCTCAAATCGCTAGTGAAGAGGCTGACGCCATGAAAGACGCATACCAGATTATTCTCAAACCGATCATCACGGAAAAAAGTACCCAGCTCAAAGAGCGGAACCGGGAAGTCTGTTTCCAGGTCGCCAGAAAGGCCAACAAGACCGAGATCAAGAAGGCGGTCGAGCAGTTGTTCAAGGTCAAGGTCGAGTGCGTCCGTACCCAGAACATGGTCGGAAAGTGGCGTCGCGTGGGCCGCGGTCAGGGCCAGAGGAGCGATTGGAAAAAGGCCTACGTCAAGCTCAAAGAAGGCGAAAAAATGATCGAATACTTTGAGGCGGTCTAAAATGGGCATGAAAACATATCGCCCCCGGACTCCAGGATTGCGCCACCGGACCGGACTGAATTTCGAGGAGCTCACGACCCGGGTACCCTATAAGCCGCTGCTCGAGCACCTCCCCGTTTCCGGGGGGAGGGATTCGCGCGGCCGCATCTCCATGCGGCACCGCGGGGGCGGTCACAAAAGAATGTACCGGGCGCTCGACTTCAAGAGGGATAAGATTGATATCCCCGGCACGGTGGAGACAATCGAATACGATCCCAACCGGTCGGCCTTCATCTCCCTTGTCCGATACAGAGACGGTGAGCGACGCTATATCCTGACTCCCATGAACATCCAGGTCGGACAGGCGATCGTTTCCTCAGACTCCCAGGTGGATATCCTGCCGGGCAACGCCATGCCGCTGCGCCTTATCCCCCTCGGGACGATCGTCCATAACATCGAGCTCAGGAAGAACAAAGGCGGTCAGGTCGCCAAGGCCGCGGGGAGCGGTGCCCAAATCCTGGCCAAGGAAGGGGACTATGCCCAGGTGAGGCTGCCTTCCTCGGAGATCCGGAAGATCCATTTGGACTGCCGGGCGACGGTCGGCCAGGTCAGCAACTTGGACCACCAGAACATCAAGGTCGGCAAGGCGGGACGCTCCCGCTGGCTCGGCCGGCGTCCCCATGTCCGCGGTACGGCCATGAACCCCGTCGACCATCCGCACGGCGGAGGCGAGGGAAAGTCCAAAGGCGGACGTCATCCGGTCAGTCCCGAAGGGATCCCCACCAAGGGATACAAGACGAGGCGGAACAAGCGGACGCAGGTGTTCATCGTCCGGAGAAGGAGTAAATAACCATGAGCCGGTCCGTCAAGAAAGGCCCCTTCATCGATCTTCCCCTGCAGGAGAAGATCCTGGCGATGCGCTCCGTGAAGGAGCGAAAGGTCATCAAAACCTGGTCTCGCCGTTCGACCATCATCCCGGAAATGGTCGGGATCACGATCGCCGTCCACAACGGGAGAAAATTCATCCCCGTTTTCATCACCGAGAACATGGTCGGGCACAAGCTGGGGGAATTCTCTCCGACTCGAACCTTCAAAGGCCATACTTCCAAGGCGGCCAAGGCCGTCAAAATAGGCAAGTGAGATGGAAGAGAACAATTTCGTGTCCCATGCGATCGCGAGATACATCCGGGTCTCTCCTCAGAAGGCCCGGCTGGTGGCCGACCTGGTCCGCGACCGGTTCGTGGGGGAAGCGCTGACCATCCTGCATTTCTCGGAGAAGAAGAAGGCCAGCCAGATCATCGAGAAGGTCCTTCGTTCGGCCATGGCCAACGCCCAGCAAAAAGTTCCCAACCTCGATGTCGACAACCTCTTCATCGGCCGGATCTATGTCAATCAGGGCCCGCAGATGAAGAGGATCAGGCCGGCCCCCATGGGCAGGGCTTTCCGGATCCAAAAAAAAATGAGCCATGTGCATATCTATTTAGAAGAAAAGAAAGGGAGATAGACAGTGGGGCAGAAGACTCATCCGCTCGGTTTTCGTTTAGGGTTCAACAGGACGTGGTCCTCCCGGTGGTTCTGTAAAGGACATGACTACAGCCGGCTGGTTCACGAGGACCTGAAGATGAAGAAGGCCATCAAGGAGAAGTACTATCACGCCGGAATCGCCGAAGTCGTCATTGAGCGAGTCGGCCCTAAGGTGCGAGTCATCATCCACACCGCCCGTCCCGGGATCATCATCGGGAGGGGAGGAAAGGAGATCGAGAGCCTCAAGAACTACCTCGAAACGATCGCCAAGCGGGAGGTCTACGTGGACATCCGTGAGGTGGACAAGCCCGAGACCAACGCCCTGCTGGTCGGCGAAGGCATCGGCGTCCAGCTCGAAAAGCGGATTGCCTACCGCCGGGCGATGCGCAGGGCCGTGGAATTGGCCCTCAGGATGGGCGCCAAGGGGATCAAGGTGATGTGTTCCGGCCGCCTTGGCGGGGTCGAGATCGCCCGGTCCGAATGGTATCTCAAGGGTCGGCTTCCCCTCCAGACGCTTCGGGCCGACATCGATTATGCCTTCACCCAGGCGTTCACGACCTACGGGCAGATCGGGATCAAGGTCTGGATCTACCGGGGAGATATCGAGAAGGCCAAGATGACCTCACAGACCGTCGAGGTGGAGGAGATCTGACCATGTTGATGCCGAGCAAAGTCAAGTACCGCAAAAGCCAGCGGGGCCGGATGCGGGGCACGGCCAGCCGGGGGGCCGAGCTCTCCTTTGGCGAGTTCGGGTTGCAGGCGCTCGAACCGTGCTGGCTGACCGCGCGCCAGATCGAGGCCGGCCGCATCACCATCACCCGGTACATGAAAAGGCGGGGAAAGCTCTGGGTCCGGGTCTTCCCCTGGAAGCCCGTCACCAAGAAACCGACAGAGGTCCGGATGGGAAAAGGAAAGGGCGATCCCGAGTTCTGGGTCGATGTCGTCCGGCCCGGCCGAATCATCTTCGAGCTCGAGGGAATCCCGGATGACATTGCCAGGGAGGCGATGAGGCTGGCCGCCCACAAACTGCCCATCAGGACCCGCTTCATATCGAGAGAAGGTCGAGAACTGAGATGAAAGCGCGAGAACTGAAAGAATTGACCGATGACGAACTCCAGCAGAAGAAAAAGGAGCTCACCGACCAGCTCTTTAAGCTGCGGTTCCAGCATGCCCTGGGTCAGGTGGAGAACGCCATGAAGCTGAGGAACATCCGGCGGGACCTGGCCCGGATCAAGACCATCCTCAAGGAAAAAGAAAAAGGCCGGAGAAAGGATTAGCGATGGAAGCGAAGCCCCCCACGAGAAAGACAGCCAAGGTCGGCGTCGTCGTCGCCAAGAAGATGAAGAAGACCGTCACGGTTCAAGTCGAGCGCCAGATCCGCCATCCGTTATATAAGAAGATCATCAGAAGGCGGAAAAAGTTCCTGGCCCACGACGAGTACGAGAAGTGCAAGGTGGGCGACGTCGTGCGGATCATCGAGACGCGGCCCATCAGCAAGCGCAAGCGCTGGCGGGTCACCGAGATCATCGGCCTGTCCGCGGCCGAGCTCGAGCCTGACATCGGGGAGATAAAAATATGATCCAGATGCGAACGATGCTCAAGGTGGCCGATAACTCGGGCGCGCGAATGATCATGTGCATCACTCCTCAAGGGGGGGGCGTCGGCCGGCTGGCCAGCCTTGGCGACATCATCTCGGCGACGGTGAAAGCGGCCGAGCCCGAGAGCAAGATCCCCAAGGGAAAGGTCGTTCGGGCGGTGGTCGTCAGGATAAGAAAGGAGATCCGCCGCAAGGACGGCTCCTACATCCGTTTCGATGACAACGCCGCGGTGATCATCGACAAGGCCGGAGAGCCGGTGGGAACCCGGGTCTTCGGGCCGGTCGGCCGGGAACTCAGAGAGCGCAAGTTCATGAAGATCGTCTCCCTGGCCCCGGAGGTTATCTGATGAGCAAGATGGCGCTGAAAAAGGGAGATGTGGTCGCCGTCAAGAAAGGGAAGGACAAAGGAAAAACCGGCAAGATCCTGATGATCCTCCCCGAGAAGAACCGGGTCATCGTCGAGAAGATCAACTTCGTCAAGGAGTTTATCCGTCCCGACCGCAGCCGCAATATCCAGGGCGGGATCATGGAGAAAGAGGCGCCCCTCTCGGCGGCCAACGTGATGATCTACTGCTCGGATTGCGGTCAGGGCGTCCGGATCAGGAAAAAGGTGCTGGAGGACGGCAGCCGCATCCGGGTCTGTTTTAAATGCGAAATGAGCCTAGAGAAACAGAAGTAAGGAAGAAGCGATGAGCCGCCTGTATGAAAAGTATAAGAACGAGGTCGTCGCCGAGCTCCAGAACGAGCTCGGGATTGCCAACAAGATGGCTGTCCCACGCCTGGAGAAGATCGTCCTCAACCTGGGTGCCGGCGACGCCATCCAGAACATCAAAGCTCTGGACGTCGCGAGAGCGGAGCTCGGGCAGATCACCGGTCAGCTCCCGGTCATCGGTCGGGCACGCAAGTCGATTTCGGCCTTCAAACTGCGCAAGGGTCAAGCCATTGCCTGTTTCGTAACCCTGCGGAGCCGGCGGATGTACGAGTTTTTCGACCGGCTGGTCAATATCGTCCTTCCCCGGGTCCGGGATTTCAAAGGGGTCTCGCCCAAGTCGTTTGACGGCCGCGGCAACTATACCCTGGGCTTGAAGGACCAGCTCGTTTTCCCGGAGATCGATTATACCAAGGTTGAGCGCTCCCGGGGAATGAACATCACCATCGTCACATCGGCGCGCGACGATCAAGAGGCGCTGGCCCTGTTGAAGAAACTGGGCATGCCTTTTCGTGAGGCCTAACGGAAAAGGAAGGACACCATGTCAACAACATCGGCTTATGCCAAGTACCTGCGTCAACCAAAATACGCGATCCGCAGGCACCGGCGCTGCCGGATCTGCGGACGGCCCAAGGGCTATTACCGCAAATTCGACATGTGCCGGCTCTGCCTGCGCGAACTGGCCCTGAAGGGAGAGATCCCCGGGTTGGTCAAAGCCTCGTGGTGAACCGGCGAAAGGATCGAACGATGAGTCAAACCGACCCGATTGCAGACCTGCTCACGAGGATTCGGAATGCCGCCCGTGTCAAGAAGCGGGAGGTGAGCATCCCGTCCTCGAAGCTCAAGGTGGAAATCGTCAAGATCCTCAAGGAGGAAGGCTACATCCGGAACTTCAAGGTGATCGACGATAACAAGCAGGGGATATTGAACATCGCCCTCAAATACACGGACGACAAGCAGGGCGTCATTTCCGGACTCCGTCGGATCAGCCGGCCGGGCTGTCGCCTCTACTGCACCCGGGATTCCATTCCCAAGGTTCTGGACGGTCTGGGCATTGCCGTCATCTCGACGTCGAGGGGGATGCTGACCGGGAAGCAATGCCAGGACATGGGAGTCGGAGGAGAGATCCTGTGCTATATCTGGTAGCGTCCCCAGAAGGGAGAGTCTGAAGATGTCGAGAGTCGGACGGAAGCCGATCGCAGTGGCTGAGGGTGTGAGTGTGAAGGTTCACGCCGACAGGATCGAGTTCGAGTCTTCGAAAGGGAAGCTCGAGTCACCTTTGTTCCCGGGAATCCAGGCGAAACTGGAAGATAAGAGGCTCGTTTTCACCAGGGCGGATGATTCCAAGATGATGCGGACCAACCACGGCCTGGTCAGAAGCCTGGCCAACAACGCCCTCTTGGGTGTCACGGTTGGTTTCAGCAAACAGCTGGAGATTGTCGGCGTGGGATACCGGGCCAAGCTGGATAAGGACAGCCTCGAGCTCAGCGTTGGCTATTCCAAGCCCGTGCTCTACAAGATCCCGCCCGGTATCCAGGTCGTCGTCGAAAAGCCGACCCTGATCACGGTCAAAGGGATCGATAAACAGAAGGTCGGTCAGGTGGCCGAGGAGATCAAGCGGTTCCGCCGGCCCGACCCTTACAAGCTTAAGGGTATCCGGTATGTCGGTGAGCGTCTGATCAAGAAGGAACGGAAGGCGGGGGTGGCCGGTGCTTAAAGACAAGTCCAAGACCCGGAAGAAGATCAAGACAAGGATTCGCCGGAGGATCCGAGCGAAGATCCATGGCACCGCGGAAAGACCGAGAGTGTTCGTTTTCAAGAGCAATCACTACGTCTATGCTCAGGCCTTAAACGACGACAACGGGACGGTCCTCGTTTCCGCTTGCACATTGGAGAAGGCTTTCAAAGAGAAGACGAAAAACACCAAAAACAGGGACGCCTGCCAGAGCCTGGGTCAGGTCCTGGCCGAGCGCCTGAAACAAAAGAAGATCGAGCGGATCGTTTTCGACAGGGGCACGTATCCCTATCACGGCCGGGTGAAAATCCTGGCCGAAGCCCTGAGGAAGGGCGGGCTGGCGTTCTGAGGTCGGCTCGAAGGACGATCAAGGAGGACAGAAAGTGGACGAGCAAAAACTGAAAGGGCCGGAGGCCGAAGAAGAGCAGGAGTTCGAGCTCAGGGACCAGGTCATTTCCATCCGCCGCGTCACCAAGGTCGTGAAGGGAGGAAAAAACCTCAGCTTCTCCGCGCTGGCCGCTGTGGGCAATGAGCACGGGTTGGTCGGCGTCGGCAAGGGGAAGGCCAGAGAGGTTCCCATGGCCATCTCCAAGGCCGTCGAGGCCGCCAAGAAGAGGCTTATCCGCGTGCATCTTGAAGGAACGACCATCCCCCATCTCGTCCGCGGGGAAGACGGGGCCGGTACGGTCATCCTCCGGCCGGCTTCCAAGGGCACGGGTGTCATCGCCGGCGGGGCCGTCCGGGTCATCGTCGAGCTGGCCGGGATCAGGGACATCCTGACCAAGTCGGTCCGCAGCCACAATCCTTTCAGTGTGGCCAACGCCACGCTCAAGGCCTTGAAACAGCTCCGGAACCCGGAAGAGGTCTCCCAGAAGAGGGGCAAAGCGAAGGAAACGATATGGCAGTGAAAAAGACACCGGCAGGGAAAAAAGAGGAAGGGAAGCGCGAGCTGCGCATCACCCTGGTCCGCAGCCTGATCGGCTATCCGCGGAGACAGCGGGAGACGGCCAAGGGACTGGGTTTGAGGAAAATCAACTCCCAGGCGATTCGTCCCGACCGCCCCGAGATCCGGGGGATGATCGACAGGATTTCTCATCTGGTGAAAGTGGAGGTCGTGGAGAAATGAACCTGAGCAATCTGCATCCGGCCGAAGGCTCGAGGAAACAGGATAAGAGACGCGGACGCGGCCCGGGCTCCGGGTTGGGGAAGACGGCGGGACGGGGCCACAAGGGCCAAAAATCCATCGCCGGGTACTCCCGGAAAAAGGGCTTTGAAGGCGGCCAGATGCCGCTTCACCGGCGCCTCCCCAAGAGAGGTTTCACCAATATCTTCAGGACTCCGTATACGGAGATCAATCTCGACCAGATCGCCAGGCTGGCCGGACAGGAGATCGGACCCAAAGAGCTTCGCGCGGCCGGTTTGATCAAGAAAGAGGCGGAGCGAGTCAAGATCTTGGGACGGGGAGAGATCTCCATCTCGAAAAAGATACAGGCCCATAAGTTTTCCCGGTCGGCGCAAGAAAAGATCGAGAAAGCGGGCGGCCAAGCCGTCGTCATTGGAAATCCATAATGATAGACAGCATCAAAAACATCTTCAGCATTCCCGACCTCAGAAAAAGGGTGTTCTTCACCCTATTGCTGCTGGCCGTTTACCGGATCGGCGCCCAGATCCCGAACCCCGGGATCAGCGCCGATGCACTGGCGGAGTTCTGGCAGACCCAGCGGGGGACGATCTTCGGATTTATCGACCTGTTCTCGGGGCGGGCTATGTCCCGCATGACCATCTTCGCCCTGGGCATCATGCCCTACATCAGCGCTTCCATCATTCTCCAGCTCCTCCAGGTCGTTTGGCCCTACCTGGAAAGGCTGTCCAAAGAGGGCGAGCTCGGGCGGAAGAAGATCACCCAGTACACCCGCTACGGCACACTCCTGATCTGCTTCATCCAGGCCATGGGAATCGCTGCGTTCCTGCAGAGCCTGCGGAGCCCCGGCGGGGCACGGATCGTGCCCAATCCGGGACTCGGTTTCCAGATGCTTACCGTCCTCACCCTGACCACGGGAACCATTTTCATCATGTGGCTCGGCGAGCAGATCTCCGAGCGGGGTATCGGCAACGGCATCTCGCTGATCATCTTCGCCGGCATCGTGGTCGATATGCCGCGCGGCCTCCAGAGCATCGTCTCGGGCCTGAGAACGGGAAATTTGGACCCGCTGCGGGTCATATTCCTGATGGCCCTGATGCTGGCGGTCATCGCCGTCATCGTCTTCGTGGAGCGGGGCCAGCGTCGGCTCCCGGTGTCCTATGCCAAGAGAGTCGTCGGCCGACGGGTCTACGGCGGCCAGAGCACCCACCTGCCCCTCCGGGTCAATACCGGAGGGGTCATTCCGATCATCTTCGCCGCCTCGATCATCACGATTCCCCAGACCATCGCCCAGCTGATCAAGGTCCCTGTTTTCCAGAGGATCTCCGAGCAGTTCAACCTCGGCATGCCGCTCTACAACCTCCTTTACGTCGCCGCGATCATTTTTTTCACTTATTTCTATGTCTCCATCGTCTTCAACCCCGTAGATGTGGCCGACAACCTGAGGAAATACGGCGGGTTCATCCCGGGCATCCGGCCGGGGAAGAACACCTCGGATTTCATCGATGCGACCCTATCGCGCCTCACCCTGATCGGCGCCGTTTACCTGGCGGCGATCGCCATCCTGCCCGAGTTCTTGATCACCGGAATCAAGGTCCAAGCGCTTCCCTTCATCGGCAACTTCCTGGAGGCGAACCTGCCGCGGTGGTTCACTCAGGGGTTGAACGTCGATTTCTATTTCGGGGGAACCTCCATCCTGATCGTCGTCGGCGTGGCCATGGACACGATGCAGCAGATCGAGGCGCAGCTGGTGATGAGACATTATGACGGCTTCATGCGGCGCAGCCGGATCAAGGGGAGGAGATAGGCGATGAGGATCATTCTCTTCGGTCCTCCCGGGAGCGGCAAGGGAACGCAGGGGGATCTCATCGCCGGCCGCTACGGCTACCTTAAGATCTCCACGGGCGACCTTCTCCGCCGGGCGGTCCAGGAGAGGACGGCTCTCGGGAAAAAAGCCGAGGCGCTGATGAACCGGGGGAAACTGGTCAGCGACGATATCGTCGAAGGGCTCGTCCGGGAGAGAATCGCGGCCCCAGATACCCAGCGAGGTTATCTCCTGGACGGCTTCCCGCGCAACCTGGCCCAGGTCCACAGCCTCGAGGCCATGGACGGCGGGCGGTCCGAGGTGGCCATCGAGTTGGATGTCGACAGCCCCGTTTTGATCGAGCGCATGCGGAGCCGGCTGACCTGCCGGCTGTGCGGAGCGGTCGTCAATTCCAATTTCAAGAAGCCCGGGGTCGAGGGACGGTGCGATGCCTGCGGCGGCGAGCTCTATCAGCGACTGGACGACCGGCCCGAGGTCATCGACGAGCGGTTCAAGGTATATGAAGAGGAGACCGGGAAGATCAAGGCCCACTATAAGGAGAAATCCGTCTACCGCCGGGTGGACGGCTCCGGTTCGGTGGAACAAGTGTTCGCCCGGATCTCAGAAGTTCTGGACCGGGAAAAAGCCGGGAGAAAAGCGGATCAGTGGCCGAGATGATCATCTACAAGACTCCCCAAGAGATCGCCGCCATGAGGACGAGCAATCAGATCGTGGCCAGGATCTTGGGTGAACTGAATGCGCTCGTCCGGCCCGGAGTGAGCACCCGGGATCTCGATGCCTACGCGGAAAACAGGGCCCGGGAGATGGGCGCGACGCCGGCGTTCAAAGGCTACCGCGGGTATCCGGCATCTCTCTGCACGTCGGTCAATGAAGAGATCATCCACGGCATCCCGTCCGCCCGGATCCTCAAGGACGGGGACATCATCGGGCTCGATTTCGGCGTCCTTTTTGAAGGTTTCTACGGGGATGCGGCGGTGACCGTTGCCGTCGGCGAGATCGGCCCGGAGGCTCAAAGGCTCATCGCCGTCGCGGAAACGGCCTTTTTAAAGGGCATCGCCCAGATGAAGACGGGAAACCGTATTTCCGATATCTCCCATGCCATCCAGGTTTATGTTGAGTCCGAAGGATTTTCGGTTATCCGTTCCTTTGTCGGACACGGCATCGGATACTCCCCGCATGAAGAGCCCCAGGTGCCCAATTTCGGTCCTCCCGGACGGGGTCCCAAGATCAAGGAAGGACTCACCCTGGCCATCGAGCCGATGATCGCTGCGGGAGACTGGCAGGAGGAGATTCTCGGCGACGGCTGGACGGCGGTCACCAAGGACAGGAGCCTTTCGGCACACTTCGAGCACACCGTAGCGAAGACCTCCAGCGGTGTGGAGATACTCAGTCTGGGCGAACCGGGAAATCCGGCGCTTTTATCGCCAGAGGTGAAACGTTATGCCTAAGCAGGATGTCTACGAGGCGGAAGGGACGGTCCTGGAGACCCTCCCCAACGCGATGTTCCGAGTCGAGCTGACCAACAAGCACCGAATCTTGGCCCACATCTCGGGCAAGATGAGGAAGCACTTCATCCGTATCCTGCCCGGCGACAGGGTCCTGGTCGAGCTTTCTCCCTATGACCTTACCAAGGGGCGAATCACTTATCGATTCAAATAAAGGAAAGGCCCATGAAAGTCAGAGCTTCCGTCAAGAAAATATGCCGCAACTGCAAGATTGTCAGACGCAAAGGCATCATTCGGGTGATCTGCATCAACCCGAGGCATAAACAAAAACAAGGCTAAACGAGGGTAACATGGCAAGAATCGCAGGCATCACGCTTCCTCCGGAAAAAAGGATCGAGATCGGGCTGACCTATCTCTTCGGGATCGGCCGCTCCAAGTCGGTGCAGATCCTCCAGGAGGCCAAGATCGATAAGAACAAGAAGGTCAAGGCGCTGACCGAGGATGAGGTCAATAAGATCCGTCAGATCATTGAAAAGCGCGAGAAGATCGAGGGAGACCTCCGGCAAGAAGTCAGCACCAACATCAAGCGGCTGGTCGATATCGGCTGCTACCGGGGGATGCGTCACAAGAGGAGACTGCCCCTGCGCGGCCAGAGGACGCGAACCAACGCCCGCACCCGGAAGGGACCTCACGGTCATGCCATCAGAAGGATAAAAGCCCAGACAAGCTAAGGAGAGGAAGATTCCATGGCCAAGGTAAAAACCAAGAAGAAGAAGATCCGCAAGGAAATCGGGTTTGGAGTCGCCCACATCCGGTCGACCTTCAACAACACCATCATCACCATCACCGATCATGACGGCAACACGGTCTGCTCGACGAGCTCCGGTACGGCCGGGTTCAAGGGGGCGCGCAAGGGCACTCCTTTCGCCGCCCAGCTGGCGGCCAAGGAAGCGTCGACCAAAGCCCGGGACCTGGGGGTGAAGTATGTCGATGTCCGGATCTCGGGACCCGGCGCTGGCCGGGAATCGGCCGTCCGGGCCCTGCAGACCTCCGGCTTGGAGATCAAGTCGATCCGTGATGTCACCCCCATCCCGCACAACGGCTGTCGTGTTCCCCGCCGGAGACGGGTCTGAGGGGATGAGCCGGGAAGGAGAGCAAGATGTCAAGACATAGCGATCCTGTATGCCGACAGTGTCGAGTCGAAAAAACCAAGCTGTTCTTGAAAGGAGACAAGTGCCTTTCGGAAAAGTGCCCGGTGGAACGACGCGGCTACGCGCCGGGCCAGCACGGACGGAAGCGCAAACGCATCCTCGGCTACGGACTCCAGCTCCGGGAGAAGCAGAAGCTGAAGAGATATTACGGGATGACCGAGCGCCAGTTTCGGCTGTTCTTCAGGCGGGCTGAGCGGCAGAAGGGTGTCACCGGCGAGAACCTCCTCACCATGCTGGAAAGGCGACTGGACAACGTGGTCTTTGTCATGGGTTTCGCCCGCTCCCGCAGCCACGGACGACAGCTTATCAACCACGGTCATTTCAGCGTCAACCAGAGAAAGGTCACGGTGCCGTCCTTCATTGTCGACGAAGGCGACGAGGTCAAGATCCGGCCCCGGTCGGCACAGTATGAGGATATCAAGAAATTCATCAGCCAGAACAGGAACAAGACCGTGCCCGGCTGGATCGCGGTCGATTGGGATAGCCTGAGCGCGAAGATCGCCGCTCGGCCGACCCGCCATGACATCACGCTCCCTGTGGAAGAGCACTACATCGTCGAGCTCTATTCCAAATAGCCGGAGCGGAGAGACGGCCTCATAAGGAGGGACTATGATAGAGAACGGTTTTCAACGACCCAAATTCTTGGAATCTGATTACGAAACCCTGACCGAGAAGTACGGCCGCTTCTGGGCCCAGCCCTTCGAGCGCGGATACGGCGTCACGGTCGGAAATGCCCTGCGGAGAATCCTCTTGTCTTCCATCCCCGGCGCCGCCGCCACGGCGGTGCGCATCCAGGGCGTCCTTCATGAGTTCTCCACCATCCCCGGCGTCGTCGAGGACGTGACCGACATCATCCTGAATATCAAGAGCATTCCCCTGAAGCTCAGGGGAGACCAGCCGAAGAGAATCACCCTGAAAATGGAGGGGCCGGCCGAGGCCAAAGCCTCGGACATCGTCCATGACGGTGACATCGAGATCCTGGACAAGGATATCCACATCGCTTCGCTTGACCGCGACGGCAAGCTGGATATGGAGCTCATCGTCAAGAACGGCCGCGGCTATGTCTCGGCTGACCAGAATCTCGACGAAAGCCTGAGCGTCGACTTCATCCCCCTCGACTCCTCGCATTCGCCGGTCCAGAAGGTGAACTATCGCGTCGAGCAGGCGAGAGTGGGAAAGAGGATCGACTACGAGAACCTCACCCTGGAGATCTGGACGACCGGAGCGATCTCTCCCCAGGAGGCGCTTTCCCAATCGTCCAAGATCTTGCGGGACCATCTGGCCATCTTCCTCACCGTCATCGATGAACCCCTGGAAAGAGAACCGGCTGCTGCCAAGAAGGAGATCCCCTACATCTCCCAGCTCGATATCCTCCTCAAGCCCATCGAGCACCTCGAGCTTTCTGTCCGTTCCTCGAACTGTCTGAAGTCGACCGGGATTGAGCGGATCTTCGAGCTCGTCCAGAAAAGCGAGGACGAACTCCTCAAGACGAAGAACTTCGGCCGAAAATCGCTAACCGAGATCAAGGAGACCCTGTCCAATCTGAAGCTGGGCTTGAGCCTCGATCTCCATTCCAAGCTTCTCGAACGGATCCAGGGTGAACTCCGGGAAGACAAGAAACGAAAGGAGTCGGCCGAATGAGGCACCAGGTCAAAGGCAGAAAACTGCGGCGGCCGACCGCCCATCGGATGGCCATGCTGCGCAACCTCGTCACCTCCTTCCTGGAGAAAGAGCGTGTCCGGACAACCCTCGCCAAAGCCAAGGAGACCAGGCCCCTGGCCGAGAAGATGATCACCCTGGGAAAGAAGGGGACTCTGCACGCCCGGCGTCAGGTCATGGCCTTCGTCCGGAAGGAGGGGGTCGTGACCAAGGTTTTCGACGACCTGGGACCGCGCTTCGGTCAGCGACCCGGCGGCTACTCCCGGATCGTCAAACTCGGCCTGCGCCGAGGCGACGGAGCCCAGATGGCCATGCTGGAGCTCATCGGCTCGGAGTATAAGAAGAAGGCGAAGAAAAAGAAGGGAAAAGGCAAGGGCGTCAAGAAGACGTAGTCAGGCCTGAAAAAAGAATTCAAGGAGAGGGGCTAGTTTCGGGGGAGCACCCAGAGCCTTTGGCCAGGGAAAATCGTGGAATTCCGGGAGAGGCCGTTGAGGGCCATGAAATCGTCCAGCTTCATCGAAAAACTCCTGGCGATGTTGAAGAGGGTGTCACCCGCCTTCACGACGTACCGGACTTTTCCTTCGCTATCGGCCGGAGAGGTGTTCGTGTTGGCTTGAGACGAAGCTACGGTCGCACCGCGGCCCGGGATCTTGAGCCTCTGGCCGATTCTGAGGTAATGCTTACTGCGCAGGTTATTGAGCCTGACAATGGCGGAAACGCTCGTCCGGTTCCGGGCGGCGATGGTGGATAAGGTCTCTCCCTTCCGCACCGTGTGCCACGTGTACTGAGCCTCCGGGGGAATCCACTTGGGCAGGTTGGCGGCCGCCAGCAAGGCTTTCTCTTCCTGTCCGGCCGGCACGCGCAGCGAATACTCATAGTCCGGCGTCGAGTCGTGACGCAGCTCGGGATTCAAGGTGACCAGTTCAGAGGCGTCCATTCCGAGCGCTGAGGCCAAGGTGGTCAACTTGAAGGGCTGGTTGACGGTGGTGGCATCGAAACTGAGCGGCGGATCGGGCCGGGGAAGCTCGAATCCATATTTTTCGGGATTGTTGATGATCAGGATCGTGGCGATGAACCGCGGCACATAGCGGGCCGTCTCGAAGGGAAGCTGACGGAAGAGGTCCCAGAAGTTGTCGAGGTAATTGATCCGCTGGGAGCGAATGACGTTCTGGACCCGGATCTCGCCGCAATTGTAACCGGCCAGAGCGGTGAGCCAGTCGCCGAAGAAAGCATGGAGCTCGATCAAGTAGTGGATGGCCGCCCGGGTGGATTTGACGGGATCCATGCGCTCGTCGATGTAGCGGTCCCGTTTGAGCCCGAAGCGGTAGCCGGTCGAAGAGATGAATTGCCACATGCCGAGGGCCCGCGCCCTGGAAAGCGCCCGGACCTTGAAGAAGCTCTCGATGATGGGCAGCCAGCAGAGCTCCTCGGGCAGTCCGTCCTTTCTCAGTTCCTCGATGATCATGTCCCGGTAGAGGCCCGATCTCCTGTAAGCGTCCAGGAACTGGGTCCGTTCTCTCCCCTGGAAGCAGGCGATCTCGTTCAGCACTTCCTTGTTCTCTCCGAGGGGGATGCTCTTGTGGTTGTCTCCGACCGTGACCAGGCGGGCCGCGTAGATCTGTTGGATGCGCTGGGCGATCAACAGACGCAGGTCCTTTTTATCCTGGAGGAGTGAAGAGTCCTGGGGAAGCTGGGCCCTGAGGATGAAGCCGTAGGCTTCATCGAGGGCCTGAAGCGCCGCTTCGGATTCTCCTCTTTCCCAGGCCGCCAGGGCATCCTGATAGGTGTTCAGCGCCGCTTCCAGCAGCTCGGCGGCGTCCTCCTTTTCCCCTGGAGTCTCCTTCTCCTGGTCCAAGCCTTCCGGAATAGGTTCATCGTTGACGTTGGGAGCGAGCTCGGCCTGGGGAGGTCCGGGTTCCTGAGGGATCGGCTGCACCGAGGGCGTCTCTTGAACGGAAGGAGGAGGCGGCTGGGCGGCAATCCCGGGGGGGACTTTGGAGGAGGAGCAGGCCCAGGAGAGAAGAGCCAGGCCGAGAACAAAGAGAACTGTCCTATTCTGCTTCATAATTTCCTAAGATCCTCTCTTATACCATTTTAGTCGAGGAGCGTCAACCATTTGCGGAGAGACAGGAGAATTTCATGTTTCATAGGTCGTCAGAGACCGGGCGTTTTTCGGTGCCATTTCCAGGCCGTTTCGATGATCGTCTCGAGCTCGGAATGGCGCAGTCTCCAGCCCAGCTTCTTTTCAGCCTTCTTCTTGGAAGCCAGAAGGACGGGCACATCACCCAGCCGCTGTGGTCCGGCCTTGAAACGGACCTTCCGGCCGGTCACCTCTTCGGCTTTTTTAATGACATCGAGGACCGAGTGGCCCCGGCTTGCGCCCAGGTTGATGAACTCGCTTTCCGGTGTGCTCAGGAGCTTCCGCAGAGCCAAGACATGGGCCTCAGCCAGGTCCGTAACATGGATATAGTCGCGGACGGCCGTTCCGTCGGGAGTGGGGAAGTCCGTTCCGTAGAGTTCAAGGATCTTCTTTTTTCCGAGCAGGAAGAGAAGGATGTTGGGGATGAGATGCGTTTCCGGGTCGTGCATCTCGCCCAGCTCCCCGTCCGGGTCGGCGCCGGCGGCATTGAAGTAGCGGAGTGAGATGAATTTCAAGCCGTAGGCTTTCTCATAATCCTGGAGGATCCTTTCGACGAATAGCTTGGTGTATCCGTAGGGGTTGATCGGATTCAACGGGTGGGTTTCCGTGATCGGTGTTTCCTGGGGAATCCCGTAGACCGCGGCGCTCGAAGAAAAGATGATGGTCCTGACGTCGGCCTCCAGCATAGCCTCGAGGAGGTTCAGGCTGGTGCTGAGGTTGTGGGTGTAGTAGCGCTGGGGATTGAGATAGGATTCTCCCACCTGGATGAGCGAAGCGAAATGCAGGACGGCCCCGATTTCTTGCGACTGGAAGGTCTTCCGAATCGGCCCTTTGTCATCCAGGTCGGCCCGGATGACCTCGCCGCCGCTGAGAAGCTCTTCCCGGCCGGAGGAGAAATTGTCGAAAACGACGACCTCATAGCCTTCCCGGAGCAGCGCCTTGACGGTGTGAGAGCCGATGTAGCCGGCTCCTCCGCAGACGAGGACTTTCATGCTTTTTTCTCCTTGAGGAGGCGCTCGGCGGCCCGGATCCCCTGGGCTTTCGTCTCGAAGGCGTTGTCGAGCTGCATCTCGTACAGCCGCTTGAGGATCTTGCCCATGGCCGGCCCCGGGGCGACACCCAGTTCGATCAAATCCCGGCCCCGGATCAGCGGCCGGATGGTCTCCCGGCTGACATTGAGCTCCTCGAATTTCCGGAGGAGCCATTTCCCCTGCCGGTCCAAAGATTTGACCAGCCGCTCTTTGCGGCCGGCCCGGTCGGCGGCGTCGAGATAGACAAGGAGCTCGATCTCGCCCTGGATCTCTGCGGCCAGGCGGTTGAAGGCTTTCTTGGTGACGCTCTCCCGGTTCAGCCAGAGCTCGGAGAGGCGGTGATGGGTGCGGATGAGGAGCGGGACCATCTTCCTGAGGTTCAGCCCTCCCCAGGAAAAGAGGCGGAAGCGGGCCAGAACCTTCTTGACGATCCGTTCGCTGGCCAGGTCGTGACCGTTGTTGGTGATGACCATGCGGCCCCGTTTGTACTCCCAATGGGCCGTCGCCGGCTTGCCGACGTCATGATAGAGCGCGGCCAGCAGCAAGCCGAGAGTTCTCTCCTGACCCAGGCGGGCAAGCCGGGAAAGGGCTTTGGCCTGGTCGACCGTCAGCCGGGTGTGGGACCAGACGCTGTGGTGGCCGAATTCGTCCTTTTCCGGATGGAAGAAAGAGTCCTGGATGGAGAGGGTGAGACGGTAGAGCTCCGGGAAGAGTTGCTTGAGCGCCCCCAGCTTGAAAAGTTCCTCCAGACCGACCGAAGGGCGCGCCGAGAGCAGCAGGATCTTGAACAGCTCTTCGTTGATCCTCTCGACGCTCAAGCCGCGGAGGTCGATCGCCTTGGCGATGCCGTAGATCTCCGGGTCGACCGAGAATCCGAGGACGGAGGCGAACCGGGCCACCCTTAACACGCGCAGTGGGTCCTCCGGAAAGGCAAGGCGGTTGGTCAACCTGATCCTGCGGGCCCGGGTGTCTTCCAGACCTCCGAACGGATCGATGAGCGCCCCGTCCGCCAGCCTCAGGGCTATGCTGTTGCAGCGGAAATCGCGACGCTCGAGGTCCTTTTCGACCGGGAGAGTGGGGTCGGCCGAGATGAGGAAGTCCTTGTGGCGGCGGACCGGCTGCTCGGCCGGGGTGTCCTTTCTGGGCAGGGCGATGTCATAGGTCTTCTTCCCGACCGTGAACTTGATGATCCCGAAGCTGCGGCCGACAAGATCGACTTTCCCCAAGGGGGAGATCCGTCGGATGATCTCCTCCAGAGGGAAACCGGTGATGAGGATATCGACCTCCTCGCACGACCTGCCCATGACCAGGTTGCGGACGAACCCGCCCACCGCATAGACGTTCTCGCCGAAAAGCCGGACGAAGAGATCCTTGTCCGGGAAATCCGCTTTGATCTTTTCCATGGTCGTCTTCTTAGAAGACCTATTCTAACACGTTTTTCCCCTATTATAGGAACAGCGGAAGGATTCTTCAAACGATATTTAGGCTTGTCCTTTGGCCGGCCATCGTGTATCCTAGGGCTTCAGAATGGGCATGAAAAAACCAATTTCCTGTGCGGCGGCTACCTTTCTCCTGCTCTTCGTGGCGGCGATTATACCGGGGGCGACGCCGGCCAAAAAGGACATCGTTATCTCTCTGGAAAGAAAAGAGATCCGGCAGATGGATGCGTCCGGGCTCATCCTCGTCTTCTATCTCCAGATCGCCAATTTCGAGCGTTCGTCCTACTCTCTGGTAGAATACGATTACCGGGTCGTCGTCCAGGACATCGATTACTTCGCCCTGAGAACGGTCCTTGAAGAGCCGATTCCAGTGGCCGGGGAGGCGACCACCCGGATCTCGCTCCCCCTGAGGATCACCTATCCCGACCTTCTGGAGAGGGTGCCGGCGGCCGCCGACGGGCCCAAGGCCCTGTGCTATGTCACCGGTCTTATGATCTTCGCCGACAGCCGGGGCCGACGGGAGAAAATCCCGTTCGCTTTTTCCGGAGAGTTCCCGGTCTTTCGCCAGCTGGAGGTCGAGGTTCGGTCCCTCGAGGTGAAGACGCTCACCATCGGAGGCGCCGATTTCACTGTCGTTTTTTCCTGCCGTAACAGGAACAGCTTCGAGATGGTCCTTGGAAAAATGACCTACCGCCTTGATCTCGAGGGCCGGACCGTCGCCGAGGGCATCGTCCCCCCGGGGAAAAGGATAGGGAGCCTGGGCGAAATCACCCTCTCCTTGCCGCACATGCTGGAATTCTTCGAGGTTGGACGGGAGGTCTTCGATTCCCTGCAGAAACCATCCGCCGCCGGCGAGCTGAGCATCAAGGCCCGCGCCGAGTCGATCTGGGGGGGAATCGAAGTGGATTCCACCCAAAAAGGCGACATCCAGATTATCCGGGCTCAATGATCTCGGTCATCATCCCGACCTTCAACCGCGCGGCCTTCCTTGGAGAGGCCATCACCTCGGTCCTGGATCAGGACTATTTCCGTCGCTCCGGGCCCGGGCGTTCGTTCGAGCTTCTGGTGGTCGATGACGGGTCGGAAGACAACACCCGGGAAGTGGTCGAGTCGTTCGCCGGCCGGGCGACCTTCCTCGGACAGCCTCACCGCGGGGTCAGCGCCGCCCGAAATTCGGGCTTGCGTTCGGCGCGCGGAGAGTTCATCGCTTTTCTGGATTCCGATGACCTCTGGAAGAAGGACAAGATCGGCGTCCAGATGGGATATCTCAAGGCGTTCCCCGACGCCAAGGTCTGCTACACCGAAGAGGTCTGGCTGCGGCGGGGAAAGCACCTCAACCCCCAGCGGAAGCATCAGAAGCACTCGGGCTGGATCTTCGACCGGGTTCTGCCTCTCTGTCTGCTCAGTCTGTCATCATGCCTGTTCCGGAGTGAGGTTTTCGCGGAGGTCGGTGTCTTCGACGAGGGCCTGCCGGTCTGTGAGGATTATGACCTGGGGCTCCGGCTGGCTCACAAGTATCCGATCCATCTCATCCCCAGACCGCTCATCATCAAGCGGGGGGGCCATCCCGACCAGCTTTCCCGTCGATACTGGGGAATGGACCGGTTCCGGGTGCAGGCTCTGGAGAAAGCCCTCCGGCTCGATCTCACTCCGGACGAAGAGCGGCTGGTCAAGGGAGAGCTGGCCCGGAAGTGCAGGATCCTTGTTCAGGGGTTCGTCCGGCGCGGGAACCGGGCGGAAGCCGAACGCTACCGGGCGTTGCTCCGGAAGTATGGCGGCGGAAAGAAGGTCGAAGCCTAGAACCAGTAGTTGACGCCCACAGAGACCTGGTAGCCGCCCAGGTCGAAACCGTCGAATCCTTCGAAAGTGTCTCCAAGGCTTCCCTTGCCGTAGTTGTACTTGAACTCGGCTTCGAGGGCCAGGCGGCTGGCGATCGGAAACATGATCCCGGCGAATCCCTGGAATCCCACCGAAAAACGTGACTCCTGCCGGGCCTCCGTCGGGTAAATACCGTAGATCGGAACCTCGCCCAGGTCCTCGTCATCGTAGACCCATTCGTCGGTGAAATCGATGATGTCACCCCGCATTTTTACGTTCCAGATGTAAAGCGAGACACCGCCCCCGATGTAGGGGATGAAGCCGGAACGCCGGCCGAGCGGCGTCAGCTTCAGGGACGCCTGGATCGGAGTGATGGAGACGCTGAAGTTATGGCTGATGTCGAAATCGCCGTCATAGTACTTATACGGGAAGGCGAAATCGCCTTCGGCAAAAGAATAGCCCACGTAATCCCGGTAGCTCCCGAGGCGTGTCTGGCTGTAGGCATCGAGGCCGACGAGCAGGCTGATTTCCCTGGAGAAGAAGTGTTCGTAATAGATCCCCAGGCTGGCGTTCTGGAAGTCCGATTTCTGGAAACTCATGTTCTCGAACTCGATCGTCCAGAGTTCGCTCTGGGCCCTGGGGATGAAGTAGGCGAGCCGCACGGAGATCGCATCCGAGAAGCCGAGACCGGGCAGCAAGAGAATGAGAATGGCGACCAGTCCGATTGTTTTTTTCATCGTCTTTTTCCTCCGTCCCTTTAGTAGCAAAATCCATGCCAAAGTGACCCTCTCAAAGACATCGGCCAGCCGATGGAGCCGGCTGTGCTCGAAATGGGTCAAATGTCACCTTTTTTATGGGCTTCGACCGGTTTTGTCTTATATCCCAGGCAAATACGCTTGTCAAGGAAAGGCTCGGGGCAGTGGCATCGAAACCGCGCCCGTTTTCTCCCAGCGCGGAAATGTCGTTGCGAGGAACGAAGTGAGGAAGCAATCCCGCCCCTCGGGCCGTCCCGAGCATGGCGAGGGATCTCATCAAACGGGAATCCGTATGAGACCGCCACGCCAAGCTCGCGGCTTCGGTTCCTCGCGGCGACTGCGTCGGATCGCCACGGCGTCTTCGACGCCTCGCGACGCCCGCTCGCTCCCCAGAATTGGGAGGACCGGCGAAATTCGGTGACATGATCCAGATTTTCCGGAATCTGGTTCGTGTCACCGGAATTTCCAGACTGCGTTGACTTTCCCGGACACTCCCGCTAGCATCGTTTCAGGGCGGATGGCGATCCGGCCGGAGGAGAGATGAAAACCCGCGTCATCACGATCGATACCAAGTCGGTCGGGCCCGAACCCATCAGCGAAATTGTTAAGGTGCTCCAAGGAGGTGGAGTGATCGTCTATCCTACAGATACCTTCTATGGCCTGGGCGCGAACTGTCTTTCCCAAAAAGCGCTGCAAAAAATATTTAAGATCAAAAAGCGGCCGGCTTCCAAAGGGCTGCCGATCCTCGTTTCCAGCCTGGAGATGGCCAAAGGGATGGCCGCAGAGCTTCCACCGGTTTTCTATATTCTGGCTTCCCGATTTTGGCCGGGTCCGTTAACTTTGGTCTTGAAAGCGGCGTCTCATCTGCCGCAGGAGCTTATAGGGCCGAAAAAAACGATCGGAATCCGGCTTCCCGACGTCCCTTGGCTGCAGGCGATCATCCGAGAGACCGGGGTTGCGCTTGTGACGACGAGCGCCAACATCTCGGGCGAAAGAGAGATCGATTCGGCTGAGGAAGCGATCCGGATGTTTAAAGGAAAGGTCGAATGCATTGTAGACGGCGGCCGGACGCCCGGCGATAAGCCCTCCACCGTCATGAACTTGACAGGGGAGAGGCCGGTCATGATTCGTGAGGGTGTCATCGGCAAAAAAGAGCTGGAAAAATTCTTCTGAGGCCGGATTATCACGAGTCGAGCCCATTGTCTGCTACTACATAATAGATGGACACAACCGAAAATTTAGGGTGGTTCATAAGTTCATAAAAGGACAAAGAAAAGCCGCTTTCCGTGCTACCGGTGCATAATTAGCCTCTTTTTTCGATACCACTAAAACAGTAGCCCAAATCTTATCTTCTTCGCACGGACCCTACATTGAACCTGCACCTCCTCCCTGTATTTCTTATCGATCTTATGAGCCCTGAGGGGGCCGGGCCAGAGCTTGACTTCGGCCCGAATCAAAATAGAATAAGAGCGGCGCGGCCGGGCTCGGGGAAAGGCGCCCCCCTCTGCTTGTCGGGCTCAACCCCGAGAATTATCTTAGGGAGGTGAGCGGAATGCCGAAGGTGAACTTTTTTGCTGATAGTCTTCGGGTTTTGCATAACGGCAAGCCCGAGGATATAGACAAAAAGTACATCGAACGAAAGAGTAGCTATATCGTGAAGGTGGGTTTGTATTCTCCCGGATACAATAGCAATAAAAATATGGAGGGGGCCATCTCCTTCCTGGATATCGGCAAAGGAGAGGTGGATTTCAGCTCGTCCTTTGGCCTCGAAGATATCCACCTCTTCACCTGCAGTTTTGGGAGAAGGGTGGAGCTAAAGGCGCATGTCTACTATGTGGAATATGAAGATTTTCTCGCCGCTGTTCTAAGAAGCGTGGTTGAGCGGTTAGCGGGCAAGTTCATCGAATATGCGAAAAAACTTGATCTCAAGAGGATCGCCGTCATTCCGGCTGAGATCTTGCCCGTGTTTATCGATGTGATCAAAAACGGAGTGGTGAGAAAATCCAACATGTACGTAATCGGTTCGGGCAAGCTAGCACGCCTGGAGATAGGAATCCAGGAAGTCGATCTGTCCGTCGACGAAGAGGTGAGAAGAACTCTGGTTTTCTGGAGGCCGGGAAGAGACGACTATGCCCGCGAAGAAGTCGTCCTGGTTCCCCGCGGCCCGAACGGAAAACTGAAACTACTCGTGGAACCCGTGTAGCTCGCTGCTCTTTTAGTCCCTTTCTCCTCCGATGTTCCAAGATCGGATGGGGAGGCATTTCGAGAGAACGGGAAAGCCTTACTTGACCTTGGCCCCGGCGGGGACGTCGCGGTCGAAGAAGGGGATGATGGCTTTTCCGTCGCTTGTCTCGGCCGCCAGCAGCATGGCCTGTGATTCGATCCCGCGGATAACGGCCGGCTTCAGGTTGACGATGACGATGAGCTTCTTTCCGGACATTTCCTCCGGTGCATAGACATCGGCGACCCCGGCGACCATCGTCCTTTTTTCGGTCCCAAGATTGATCTCGATCTTGAGGAGCTTGTCCGTCCCCGGGACCTTCTCGGCGCTCAGGATCTCTCCCACCCGGAGGTCCATTCGCTTGAATTCATCGAAGGTGATGATGTCCATTTTCTCCTCCTTTTTCGGCGCGGCCGGCGCGGGGGCTTCCTCCTGGAGGAAGTCTTTGAGCGCGACCCTGGGGAAAAGCGGCGACGGCCTTTGGATCTTGACTCCCGTCTTCATATCCTCAAAGCGGTAGTCGGCATAGCGCTCTTCGGCCACGGCGTTGGTCTCGCCCATTAGATTCCAAATTTTCTGGGCCGACCCGGGCATTACGGGATAAATCAGATAGCTGATGCCCCGGATGGCGGCCGCAGTCTGGAAGAGTATCCGGGCCAGCCTCTCTTTTTTCGTTTCGTCCTGGGCGAGCTTCCAGGGCTCGTTGTCGGCCAGATATTTATTAACCGCGTTGATATATACCCAGATCTCTTCAAGGGCCTTGCTCAGGGCATATTCGTCGAATAGCTCCGCCACACGCGCCCTGAGCGTCTCGAAACTCTCCCGGATTGTTCGATCGTTCTCGTTCTCTCCATCGCCTGCCTCGACGACACCCTTCTGGTAGCCCAGGAGCATGGTCAGGGTACGATGGACGAGATTGCCCAAATCGTTGGCCAGGTCGGAGTTGACGCGGTGGAGGAAGCCCTCATGGGAGAAGTTGCCGTCTACGCCGATCGGGATCTCGCGGAGTAAAAAGTAACGCAGCGGGTCGGGTCCGAAGGTCTTCAGGATGATATAAGGGTCGAGGACGTTGCCCTTGGATTTCGACATTTTGGCCTTGTCCTTGAGCCACCAGCCATGGCCGTAGACCGTCCGAGGCAGGGGGAAGCCGGCGGCCATCAGGAAGGCGGGCCAGAAGATGGCGTGAAACCGCAGGATGTCCTTGCCGATGAGATGGATATCGGCCGGCCAGAAGCGCTCGAATCTCTTCATATCCCAGTCGTACCCGACGCCGGTGAGATAGTTATGGAGCGCGTCGAACCAGACGTAGATGGTATGCTTGGGGTCATCCGGGACCGGGATCCCCCACTTGACCGTCGTCCGGGTGATGCTCAGGTCCTTGAGCCCCTGGCGGACGAAGCTGACGACCTCGTTCATCCGGCCGGGCGGCCGGACGAATTCCGGGTTTTCGGCATAATACCTGAGCAGCGGTTCCTGGTAGGCGGACAGCCGGAAGAAGTAGCATTCCTCCGAGACCAGCGTGGCCCGCTTGCCGCAGTCGGGGCAGATCTTGTCACCCTCCGGCTGAAGGGGGACATCCTCGGCCAGGAAGTTCTCGTCGGAGACACAGTACCATCCCTGGTAAGTCCCCTTGTAGATATCTCCCTTCTCTTTCAGCCGGAGGAAGATCTTCTGCACGCCCTTCTCGTGAAAGGGCTCGATCGTCCGGATGAAAAAATCGTTGGAGATGTGGAGGGCCTTCCAGAGGTCTTTGATCCGGCCGACCACCGTGTTCGCCAGGGCCAGCGGCGTCATCCCCTTTTCCGCGGCCGCTTTCTCGATCTTCTGGCCGTGCTCGTCCGTCCCGGTGAGAAAGAAGACGTCCTTGCCGCGCAGCCGGTTGAAGCGGGCCAGGGCGTCGGCGATGATCGTCGTGTAAGCGTGGCCGATATGGGGGATGTCATTCACGTAATAGATGGGAGTCGATATATAGAAAGTCTCTCTAGACGTCTTTGACACTCGTCGCTCCTCCTTTGATCAGCATCATGGCCTCGGCGCGGGTGGCGCTGTGGGTGCGGAAAGAACCCCGGACCGCGGATGTCACGGTCACTGATTTGGGCTTCTTGGGCCCGCGCATCGACATGCACATGTGCTCGGCCTCGATGATGACCATGACGCCGAGGGGCTTGAGATGCTCGTCGATGATATCGGCGATCTGCTTGGTCAGGCGCTCCTGGATCTGGAGGCGGCGGGAAAAAATATCCACCACCCGGGCGATCTTGCTCAGGCCGACGATACGTCCGGCCTTGGGGATATAGGCCACGTGGGCGACTCCGGCGAAGGGGAGGAGATGGTGCTCGCACATGGAGTAGAGCGGGATGTTCTTAATGATAACCATCTCATCATGTTTCTCTTCGTGGATGGTCCGGAGGTGCTTGGCCGGGTCCTCGCGTATACCGCCCAGGATCTCCGAGAACATCCGGGCGACCCGCTCGGGCGTCGCCGTGAGACCTGGACGGCCGGGGTCTTCGTCGACCCCTTCGAGCAGGAGCCGGATGCCTTTTTCGATTTTCTTCAAGTCCATGATATCGCCTTATCTATCTCCGCCCGGCCGTCTTTCGCCTTTTAGACAAATACTGTCCGAGGGCCAGCTGGTGGATGAGCTTGACCGGGAGGCCTTTCTTTTCGGCCACCCTCAGGCAATCGGAAAACTCCGGCTGGACGTTGACTTCGTCGCCTCGCAGGGTCCCCGTCTTGATGCCGACTTCTTCTCCCAGGACGCGGATTTTCCAGATGTCCCGCTGAAGAACCCTTCTGGCGACGGGGAAATACCTGACGCCGATCGAGCTCGTCTCCCGGAAAACGGCCTCGACGAGCGCATCCATTCTAGCAGCATCGGTCAAGAGGGTCAATTTCACGCCCGGCCTCCCTTTTTTCATGGTGACCGGTGTCAGGAAGACGTCGAGCGCGCCGAGCCGGAGCGCCTCGTCCATGAAGTGAGCCAGCATCTGAGGGTTGGCATCGTCCAGGTTGGCCTCGATCTGGAAGACATTTTTTTGAGCCTGGAATTCCTTCTCTTTTCCGTAGAAAACCCGGAGGATGTTGGGAAGGTCGCCGAGATCCCGGCTCCCTGCGCCGCAGCCTATCCGGGTGTAGCTTATTTCCGGGAAGGGGATGAAAGCCTCCGCCCAGGTGGCCAGGATGGCCGCGCCGGTCGGTGTGACCAACTCCTCTTCCGCCCAGGCCGAATAGACCGGTGCCTTCTTGAGGATCTCGGCCACGGCGGGGGGCGGCACCGGGAGGACACCGTGTGACGTCCTGACCCAGCCTCTGCCGACGTTCAGGGGTGAGCAGGTGACCTTGCCGACATCCAGAGTCTCGGCGAGATAGGCGCTCCCGAGGACATCGATCAGGGCGTCGTCGGCGCCGGCCTCATGGAGATGAACCGAACGGAATTTTTCTCCGTGGACCTTCGCCTCCGCCTCGAAAAGAGTCTTGAAAACGGCCAGAGCCCTCCTCTTGACTCCGTCTGAAAACGCGCTTTTCTGGATGACGGCCTCGATATCGGTCCAGCGGCGCGGCCGGGATTCTTTCTTGACCCGGACGTTAACCTTGAGTCCCCTGAGTCCGGCCCTCTTGACGGAACGTACTCCGATATCTACGGGGAGCCGGAGTCCGGACATTTTGTTGAGAAATTGCGTCCGGGAGACTCCGAGGTCGAGGAGGGCGCCCAGGATCATGTCGCCGCTCGCTCCGGCACTGGCGTCGAAATAAAGGGTGTTCATCGGACGGTTTCCTTTCAGGTGCCGATTGGCCCGCCGCCCAGGCGCTCGTCGATGAGCGGAAGGACATCGCCCGCCTTTCCCTGGAAGACGAAATCGGCGCTCGAGGTCAGGGGAGTCGGCTCGGGGTTCACTTCGATGACCGTGGCACCCCTCTGGGCGGCCAGGAGAGGCAGCGAAGCGGCCGGCTGGACAAAGGCCGATGTCCCGATGACAAACATGAGGTCGCAGCTGGCGCTCGCGGCATAGGCCTCCTCGAGCGTTTCCGAGGGCAGTGCTTCCCCGAACCAGACCACGTTCGGCCGGACGATCGAACCGCAGGCCGGGCAGAGAGGGGGGATGGATCTCAAGGGGGATTCATAGTTCTCGGCGACGGTCCCTTCCTTGGTACAGCGAACTTCCCAGATATTGCCGTGGAGTTCGAGGACGTTCTGCGAACCGGCCCTGCGGTGCAGGCCGTCGACGTTCTGGGTGATCAAGACGAAAAAAGGGAAGAGTCCTTCCCAGCGGGCGAGCACCCGGTGCCCGGCATGGGGCTTTTTCGAGGCGATGATGTTCCGCCGCCAGTCGTACCATTCCCAGACGAGACCGGGATCGCGATAAAAGGCCTGCGGAGTGGCCAGCTCCTCGGCCCGGAACTGCTTCCAGAGGCCGTCTTTGTCCCGAAAGGTGGGGATCCCGGATTCCGCCGAGATGCCGGCGCCGGTGAGGACGGCGATCCTCTGCCCGCTGCGGAGGACCCTCCCCAGCTCAGTCAGCTTTGTCTCGAATGCGTTCATTTGGCCCTAGACAGGATAACCCAAAGAGGACCGTTCTTCAAGGATGATGGGGACCTGAAGTTCCCCCAAGATTTTTAGGAAAATGGGGACAGTCCTATTTTCTTCACCCTCTCCCTCCACCCTCTCCCATCAAGGGAGAGGGGTTTTCGAAAAATAGGACCGTCCCCATTTTCTTGACTTGGCCGGGCATAAATTATATATGAATATCCTTCCTCCAGGAGGACCCATGGCGCAGAAAGATGATCCGAAGTTCCCTCAGGCCGAGATCGGCATTCTCGGCGGCACCGGGCTCTACGAGATTGAGGGGATAACGGACGTCCGGGAGAATCGCCTGGAAACACCCTTCGGTCCGCCTTCCGATGCCTACTTCATCGGGACGCTGGAAGGAAGAAGGGTTGCCTTCCTGACCCGGCACGGCCGCGGCCACCGTCTCCTCCCCTCCGATATCAACTTTCTGGCCAATATCTACGGGTTCAAGATGCTGGGCGTCGAGCGGATCATCTCGGTCAACTCCTGCGGCTCCCTCAAGGAGGAGATCCGGCCGCGCGACATCGTTTTCTCCGACCAGTTCTTCGACCGCTCCCGACGCCGGAACACCTTCTTCGGCAACGGCTTGGCCGCCCATATCAGCTTCGCCCAGCCCGTCTGTCCGGAGCTCGTCGACATCCTCCATGCCGCCGGCCGGGCCCTCGGGCTGCGCGTCCATAAGGGGGGAACGTACATCTCGATCGAAGGGCCGGCCTTTTCGAGCCAGGCCGAGTCGAGGATCTACCGGCTCTGGGGCTGCGACGTCATCGGCATGACCGCGGCCACCGAGGCCAAGCTCTGCCGCGAAGCGGAGATCTGCTATGCCACGGTGAACCTGGTGACCGACTACGACGTCTGGCAGGCCGAGGAGGAGACCGTTTCGGTCGAGCTCATCATGGAAAACCTTAGCCTGAATATCGACCACGCCAAGTCGATCGTCAAAAGGGCCGTGGCGTCGCTTCCCACCGGGAGAGGGGAGAACTGCCAGTGCGGCCGCGGCATCGAGAACTGCATCGTGACACAGAGAGACCTGATCCCTCCGGAAGCCAAAAAACGCCTCCATCACCTCATTGCCAAATACATCAAAGATTAGGACCAGATGAGCCTCGTCATCGTCGGATCGGTTGCTTTTGACACCATCCAGACTCCCTGGGGCCGGCGGGACAAGATCGTCGGCGGCTCGGGGACCTACTTCAGCCTGGCGGCGAGCTTTTTCACCAGCCCGAAGATCGTCGCGGTCGTGGGCGAAGATTTTCCTTCCGAGGTCGTGGACCTGTTCAGGGTTCGAGGCATCGACACCGCCGGGCTGGAGGTCAGGCCCGGCCGGACGTTCCACTGGGAAGGCCATTACGGCTATGACCCCAACCAGAGAAAGACCATCAAGACGGAGCTCAACGTTTTCGAGGATTTCCGGCCGGTGCTTCCGGCCTCCTACCGCGAGGCGGATATTGTCTTTCTGGCCAACATCGACCCCGACCTGCAGGACAACATCCTGGCCCAGGTGCATGAGCCCGAACTCGTGGCCATGGACACGATGAACCTGTGGATCGCCTCCAAGCCCGAGTCCACCTGGCGCGTGCTCAAGCGGGTGGATATCCTTTTCGCCAACGATGAAGAGGTCCGGATGCTGACCCAGGAGACCAACCTGATCAAGGCGGGGAAGAAGATCCTGGCCGCCGGCCCCCGGCTGGTGGTGACAAAGAAGGGCGAACACGGCGCCCTCGTCTTCGGCCGGAGGTTCGTCTTCGGCGTCCTGGGGCATCCCTGTGAGGACGTGGTCGACCCGACCGGCGCCGGGGACAGCTTTGCCGGCGGCTTCCTCGGCTACCTGGACAAGGTGAGGAAGTTCACGCGTCCGGAAATCCGCCGGGC
>DATKXS010000081.1:0-6631 GCA_035528895.1 Candidatus Desulfaltia sp. | reverse complement strand
GCCCGGTAAGTTTGACATTGTCTTCTGTTATGATTTACTATCTCTGCCAATGGGAGGAGGGAAAAACCACAGCCGCGATTCGTATCCTACTGCCCCGGGCAAAATGCCACCCTCAATCCTAGGAACAAGGATGGAAAGGAGCGCCTGAATGGCAGAAATCGGCCCGGTTCCATCAACGGGGGAAAAGAAGGGTTTCGCCGAAAGATTCCTCAAGATCTTCGGTGATGTCCGGGCGGGCGAGTCGGTCACGGCCCTGATCCTGCTCCTCGATATTTTTCTCCTCCTGGCAAGCTACTACATCATCAAGGTCGTGCGCGAGCCCCTCGTCCTCGTCTCGGCCGAAAAAGACCTTCAGATCCTTCTCCGGGCCAACATCCCGGAATGGCTTAAGAGCATCCTCCAAATCCAGAAGGGGCCCCAGCTCATGGCCGGAGCGGCCGCCTGTCAAGCCCTGCTCCTGGTCGGTTTTATCCCCCTTTACAGCTGGCTGGCGTCGCGCGTGAAACGCCTCTATTTCCTGATCGCCGTAACCGCGTTCTTCATCTCGAACATCATTCTTTTTTACTTCCTTTCCCTAGCCAAGGTCCCGTTTCTCGGGTTCATTTTCTACATCTGGGTCGGGATTTTCAACGTATCCATGATCGCCCAATTCTGGTCCTTCGCCAATGATGTCTACACAAAAAACGAGGGCGACCGGCTTTTTCCCATCATCGCCATCGGCGCCACGGCGGGCGCTCCGATCGGGTCGTTCATCGCCGAGAGGCTGAAAAACTGGCCGGCCTTCCAGACCATCCTCTTGACGGCCGGGATGCTGGTCGTCTTCCTGGCCCTCTCCCTCATCGTTCATTTCCGGGAGATCCGGACGACCAAAAACGAGCGGGCGGTCGTCACGGCCAAAGTCGAACCCATGAAGAAGGGCGGTGGGTTCAAATTTGTCTTCAAGAATCCCTATATCCTGCTCCTCGGTTTTCTGATCTTGAGTTTGAACGTGGTCAACACCAGCGGACAGTTCATTCTCGGCGATTTCATCATGATCAAGGCCCGGGCCATCTCGCCCGATAACATGAGCCCGATCGTCCAGGGGTTCTACGGCAACTTCCAGCTCTGGTCGAGCATCGTCGCCTTCCTGCTCCAGGCCCTCCTCGTCTCCCGGATCGTCAAGTACACCGGGATAAAGGGCGTCATCCTGATCCTTCCCGTCGTCGCTTTCGGGGTTTACGGGCTCATCGGGCTGGGCGCGGGACTGGCCATCGTCAAGTGGCTCAAGATCGCCGAAAATGCGACCGATTATTCGATCATGAATACGGGCAAAGCCATGCTTTGGCTGCCGACCGCCCGCGAGGAAAAATACAAGGCCAAGCAGACTGTGGATACGTTCTTCGTCCGCTTCGGGGACTTCGCGGCGGCCATCATCTTCATCGCCGGGACAACGGTTCTCGGCCTCGGAGTGAGAAGGGTGGCGGGATTCAACCTGATCATCATCGCCGTCTGGCTCTTCCTCACCTTCCTCGTTCTTAAGAAACACCGGAAACTGGTAAGCCAGTTGGAATGAAGTTCGGCGAAACTCAATCCTCCTCGGGGCGCCGCCTCTCCGTGAAACGGACTGGCTGGGCCTGGGGAGGGGCCATCCGGATCTGACCTTCGAAAAAGCAACCGTCCGCGATGGCCAGCATTTCCGTCTCGATATTTCCCCGCATTCTTGCCTTGGTCTGGAGTTCGACCTGGCGAGCGGAACAGATGTCCCCCTCGAGGTCTCCTTCGAGGATGACATAAGGACTGTGGATATTCCCCTTGATCTTGGCGGCCTTTCCGGCGCGCACAAGCCCTTCGCTGTGGACGTCGCCCTCGAAGCTCCCCAGGATGTGAGCCCCTGCCTGTCCGCTGATTTCCCCTTTAAAAGAGCTCTGGGCCGAGATGACCGATTCGTTGGGGTCCACCCTGTCTTCCAGCCGACGATATTTCTCCGTCTGAGCCTGGGGCGAATCGCTGGTCATCGGTTTTTCTTTCTCTTGGGATGAAGACAGATGTTTGATTTTGGATTTGAATTTTTTGAGCATGAATTACCACCCCTCCATATTTATTGCGGAAAAATCGAGCCCTTTGAGATGACGAAAATCCTTTCGCCACGGACTCGCAATTCCCGCTGCTTAAGTCGTTTTAAGATTAGACCACGAAGAAAACCTTGTCAAGAAAAACAGGGGCAAGGGGGAGGGGAACAAACTCGATTTCCCATCTGCGTGCGTTCGGTTGTTGCTAACGAATTTTGGACGGGGGCTTGACGCCCGCTTCCGTCCGCGGCAGCCAGACGGCCATCTCTCCGGGACCGCGGTTGGCCCAGGCGAAATAAGGGACCGCCATGAAATCATGCGCCCTGCGGGACACGATCTTTCCAGCGGCATCCATCTCGATCGCTTCCGCTTTTGCCGTTATGATGGCCACGCCACCGAGCAGGTCGGGCCGGCGCCAGTATTCGAGTTCGGCCTCATCCGGTAAAACGAGGTTCAGCGCCCGGCCGCCGTTGTCCACACCCTCGGCGCAAAAAACAATCGGCCCCCGCTGCAACGCCGCCTTGCCGGCGTCTTCCCTGACCCGCTCAGCGGCGACGACCCGGCGATTGGGCATCGGCAGGATGACCTCGATAATATCATTGAACCGCCATTTCCGGTCCAACCGGACATAGCCGTTCTCTACCCTCAGCTCGACCGGCTTGCGGTTGACCCATAGCCGTACGGCCTGCCCGCTCTTGTCCAGGAATCGGTAGAGATCTGTCGGCACAGGCATGTCCCGGGCCCAGCCCGGAATGCGTAGCATGATCGTAAACTTGCGAGGTGGCCTCGGGTTGACCAGGATTCGCACCGTCCCTTCCCACGGATACTTGGTCTCCTGGGCGAGCTCGACGGGACGGCCGCCGACATCGAACTGGGCCGTGCCGGCGACAAAGAGATTGATATAAAGGGTATTTTTGCCCGTGGCATAAACATATCCAGGAAGAGTGGGCAGGAAGCGGGCGACGTTGGCCGGGCAGCAGGCGACTTCGAACCAGGCGCTTCGCTCGTACCCGCCGGCGGATTCGAGCGGGTTCTGATAGAAGAACCGGTCGCCGCTCAGCGAGACTCCCGAGAGGAGACCATTGTAGATGATGCGCTCCAGGATATCGACATACCTAGCATCACCATGGAGCTGGAACAGCCTCTGGTTCCAGAGCGCGTTGCCGATGGAGGCGCAGGTTTCGGCGTAGGCATGAGCGTTCGGCAGGTCATAATCGGCGCCGAAGGCTTCGTATTCGCCGGTCGAGCCGACCCCTCCGGTGAGATAGAGCTTTTTCCCGGCGACGTTCTCCCAGAGACGGGCGGCGGCCGCGGCGTATTCAGGCCAGCCCCCGAGGGCCGCCACATCGGCCATTCCACTGTACATATAAGTCGCCCTGACCGCGTGCCCGACGGCCTCGGTCTGCTCGAGGACGGGCCTGTGATTCTGGAGGTACTCCTCGGAGTTGTAGATGACGAACGGAGAGTCGGACGGGTAGGTCTCTCCTCCGTGATAGCGGCCGCGCTCGTCGAGGAAGAACCTGGCCAGGTCGAGGTATTGCTCGTTCCCCGTCACCCTGTAGAGCTTGCTCAACCCGATCTCGATCTCCTGGTGGCCCGGAAAGCCGGGACGTTTGCCGGGTCCGAAGGTGCGGACGAGAAGGTCGGCGTTCTTGATGGCGATATCGAGGAAAGCACGCTCACCGGTGGCCGCATAGTGGGCGACGGCCGCCTCGTACATGTGGCCGATGTTATAGAGTTCGTGGCTGACCCGCAGGTTCGACCAGCGCTCCTGTCCGGCGCCCGGGGCCGGGTTCCCGGGGTCGATCGTCCGGGTGGTGAAGAGATAGCCGTCCGGCTCCTGCGCCTTCCCGACGATGGCCACGAGCGCGTCGAGCTTTTCCCGGAGACCGGGGTCGGGATGAACCCGGAACGAATAGGCCGCCGCCTCCATCGCCTTGAAGACGTCGCTGTCGTTGTAGCGCTTCCCGGTATGCTTGCCCTTCTTGAGCCCGGCGGCGATACGGAAATTATCGACCCTCCCCGTTTCCTCATCCATCCGCAAAAGGTAAGGGATGGTCACGGTGCGGTTAATCTCCAGGCGGGGCGCCCAGAATTCGTCCTCCAGTTTGACCTCCGCAAAATCGACGGGGAGTATGGGATAATCCTTGATGGCCTCCGCCGGGGGCTGAGCCTGGCGGCAGGACACGATCAAGACGACGAATAGCCACGCCGCCGGCAGCACTTTTCGAAACATGGAGTTTTTCTCCTTCCTATCCAGTATACAATCAACCCGGGCTTCCTGATCACTTCTCGAGCACAAAGATCGAGGCGCTGAGGGGCGGGACGGTCAGTTTCCCGGAAAAGGGCGCGCCCTTCGTCTCTTCGATCCTCACGACCGGCTCCTTTCCGGGTTCGTTGTAGGCCATCGGGTCATCCCCGGCGATACGGAAGAGCGTGGCCGTCCGCGGCATCGCCATCCCTTTGAGGCCGAGCGAAATCGTCTGCGCCTCCATTGTCGGGTTGACGATTGAGATGGTCAGCGCCCCCTTCCCTTCCGTCCAGGCGGCCATGACGTCCAATGGCTCGGGCACGCCGGTGACCTTCGCCGGCCGGCTGCCGAACTCGGCCCGGTAGAGCTTGAGCGCCAGACCGGTCGTGTCGAACGCAGCCGCGGTCTTGGTCGTCTTGATCGCGCCGATGACGTTCACTGTCTGAGCATAATTGGCCATGAAAATGATATCGCTCTGGCGGGCGTACTCGTTGATGCCGGCGGCCACACCCAGCGCGTCCTTGAGGAAATAGCGCGTCCCCAGCTCACCGTAGAGGTGCGGGCCGTACCAGTAGTTCCACTCATCGAGGGCCACAGGGATCTCCCTGCCCTTGAGCGACGGGATCGTTTTCCGATAATCCCGGTGCGCCTGGGCGATGCGCCGGATCTCACGCGGCACCTGGAAGACGTGGCCGAGCAATCCCGGCTGCTCGCCCACGTAGAAGTGCTCGCTGATGAGGTCTATGTGATCGGCGCATTCGGCGAGCATCCCCTCGCTCCAGGTCCCGACCGCCCCGACGCCGATAATCTTGATGGTCGGGTCCTCCGCCCGCATGGCCGCGGCGAAGCGGTTGTGCTTCCGCACATAGTCTTCGAGCGGCATGTGGCCGAGCTGCCAGTCACCGTACATCTCGTTGCCGATCGACCACCACTTGACGCCCCAGGGTTCGAGCTGGCCGTTCTCGGCCCGCCACTGTCCCATCGGGGTCGAGGAGGCTCCGTTCACGTATTCGACCTCCTCGGCGGCCGATGTCACGGTCCCCTGGCCGCTGTTGACCGTGATGTAGGGTTCGGTCCCGATGAGCCGGCAGAGGGCCAGGAACTCGTGGAGGCCGACGTCGTTGTGCTCGATCCCGAGCCAAGCCGGGTTCTTGCGCGGCGGCCGGCGGTCGGGATCGCCAATTCCATCCTTCCAGTCATAGCCGCTGACGAAGTTACCTCCCGGCCACCGGTATACGGGGGAATCGAGCTCCTTAAGCAACGCCAGAACATCGGGCCGGAAACCCTCGATATTGTCGGCCGGCATGAGCGAGACGGTCCCCACGCGGAAGGATTCGCCGCCTTCCGACCAGATCTCCAGCCGGGCCTTCTCGGTCGTGGCGCCGGCCTTGAACGAGAACGGGAAGGTCCGGTAATCGTCGCCGATATCGGTGATGTCGACAGTGAGTCTGCCCTCGGGGCCGCTCCCCCAGACGAGGCTCAACCGTACGGGCAAAGCGCCAGGGTCGGCGGCCAGCACGACCCGGCCGGTGTAGGATTTCCCGCTGACGAGGGCCAGATCACCCTGCTTGATTCCACCGGGCCGGCCGTCTCCCTTTAATCGGACCTCGGGCGCCTGGACGCCGACATAAGCGACGACCGGGTTCATCCAGACGCTGTGCGGCTCACCCAAGGGCTTCCAGGGAGAATCCGGCACGTCCACGGCGTAGAAGAACTTGCGGTCTTCGAGCATTTCCGCCCAGATGCCCTGGTAGATGCAGCGTCCCAGGTGCTCGATGAACTGGCCGTAGATATATTTGGACATCGGAGCCAATGTTTTGGCGGCGTCGATCGTCACCCGCGGTTCGAGCGCCCGCGCCGAAGCGCCGTTTTTATCCGCCTGCAAACCAGAAAGCCCGGCGCCGCAAAGAGCCAGGGCGCTGACGATCAGGAAAAAACAAGAAAAAACGCTCCGCCATTGTTTGGACATGAATTCATCCTTTTATTCTCAGGCTGACCTTTTTATATTATTGGCATCTTTTCAAGTCAAATCACCCCAACCCTCTCCCCATCCCTCCCCCGTTGCAGGGAGAGGGAGAGAAAGGATCCGCCGCAAGAACTCACGGCCCGCGTTATTGCAAATCGGACGCTTGATACCCATGAACTTTCTATAGGGACCAAAAAGGTCATTTATTGAATGATCACCGGGAAGGGGCCGACCGCCCAGCCCTGACGTTTCCGGATCAGAGCTTTCCGGGTCAGCTTCTTGCCGCCAGCTTCGAGCGTGACCGTGTACTCACCCGGCTCGATGAGACTGTTTCGCCGAGAACCCCACTCCCCATCTTCCACGCCC
>DATKXS010000080.1:0-6264 GCA_035528895.1 Candidatus Desulfaltia sp. | reverse complement strand
CGTTCCCCAAAGTGACACCCTACGTTCATCAGGCGGACGTTCGCTAAGGTGTCCCATTGATTTGGAAGGAGGTAGGGTGTCACTTTGGGGAACGTCCCCTAAATGTTATCCTCGGGTTGTTCTTGAATTTAGGAAGGAATGTGATATCTTTAAAAAAGCGTCAACTTGCTCGGGGAATCCCCAGGTCCGGGAGGGTGAGGCGGCCCTGAAAGGAAGGAAATGAAACCAAGAATATCGACATCCCCGTTGGCTCTTGCGGTTATGCTGATAGGCGTAGCCTGGGGAAGCGCTTCCGGCGCCCAGGAACCCAAGCCCGAGGACGAAGAATTCCTCTCCCAGGTCAGCTACATCATCACCTCGGCTGAGCGGAAAGAGTTCCTGGCGCTTCCGGACTCCGAGAGGCCGGAGTTCATCTCAAGGTTCTGGAAGCGCCGTGATCCCGATCCTTCCACCGAGGAGAACGAGTTCAAAGACGAATATCTCGGGCGCGTCTCCCAGGCCGATCGCCTTTTTTTCGGGGAAGGCCGGGCCGGCTGGCTCACCGACAGAGGCAGGATCTATGTCCTCTTCGGCCCTCCGGACCAGCGCACGGCGACCACTTCCGCCGCTGATCCTAACGGTCGCTGCCAAGAAGTCTGGTATTACCGGGATTTCCCGGTCGTCTTCCTTGACCGGTCCTGCAGCAGGACCTTCAGGCTGGCGACTTTGGACCTGAGCCCGATCGCCGACTTGAGCCTGGCCAGGGAATCGGCGCCCAAACCCCTTTTCCCGGCGGCGGAGAAGGCCCTTTATGATTTCGATGTCCTCCTCAAGAGGGAAAAATCGGAAGGGACGAGACTGGATGTCTTGGTGGAGATCTCGATACCCTACTCGGCGATCTGGCTGACCCTGGAAGGGGGGAAATTCATGACCACTTTCGAGGTTCAGTTGTCTCTGAAGGATAGTCAAGGCATTCTCCGGTGGGAACATACCGAAAGCTACGAGCTCAGCCTGACGTCGGAAGAGCTGAAACAGAAACTCAAGAGCAGCTATCAGATCGGCATCCCTCTCCTGGTCGAAAAGGATGTGGGGGCGCTCGGTCAGGGCAAGAACAAGCTCTTGATCGTGCTCAAGAACAAGAAGGTCGGTGAAGAGATCCGCAAGACCGTGGAATTCAGTCTCTAGCTCAGAAGCTCCAGCGGACTCCGATCCGGAAGGAGCGGACGCCGTAAACACTCAGGACGTCGCCGTAAGTCGATGACACTTCGTAAACCGGAGGCGTCTGGTCAAAGCGCAGACGGGCCGCCGGATCATTGTCCACGATGACGCCGCTGCGTCCGCCGACATTGAAGATGTCGAGGAAAAGATCGAATTTTCCCCCACCCTTGATGGTGAACCCTTTTTCCACCCGCAGGTCGAGGTTGGTGTAGGAAACCCTCCGCTGTGATCCGGGGGCCTCTGCGCTCAGGGTGACATAGGTCTGCTGGACGTCCGGAAAGTCGGCCGGGAAGTAGACGCGGGAGATCGTCCGTCCCCAGGGGATGCCGGAATAATGCCGGAGGTAGGCGCTGATCACAAAATCGTAGGGAAGAAGGTAGGTCCCCATGACCTTGATCTGCAGCGGCCGGTCGAAAAAGAGCGAACCGTAGGCATTGGTAAGCGTGTTCGGGTCGTTGAACATCGGGCTTTTGCCCTCGGTGGGGATGTAGGTCGCTTCGGTGTTGCCCTTGAAAGAGCTGTAGAGGATGGAGCCCTTGAGCTGCCATTTATTGGACATCCGCTTGTCGAGGGTCAGCGCTACGGCCCAATATTTCCTCTCCGCCTCAAGGGGATTTATCCCCATCCAGGTGGGGACCGGCCGGTCGGCGCGGAGTCCGTAAGCGGTCAGCGTCTGGTCGTCGGAGGTCCCCCACTCTCCGTCGTACCCCGGATCGACAAATTGGAAAGGAAGCCAGATCAGGCCATGCTCGTCTTGGGCGTTGGGATCGTAGCCGTTGTTGATATCGGTGTCCTCGACGATGTCCCGGTTCTGTTTCCAGATGAACTGGAGCCCGAGTTTGAAATCCCGGAAGAGCTCCTGCTCGATACCGGCCAGGAATTCGGTCACGTGAGGGGCCCTGAGGTCATCGACATAATAATTGAACTCGGGGTCCTGTTCGGGATAGGACTGGATGATGTAGGAGTCATCCGGCGGAAGGTCCATCAGCATGTTGCCGTTGAGGTCGTTCCAATAATAGTCGACGGAACCGGCGTTGAAGATCTGGCCGGCGTTGTATTTGGCGACCCAAATGGGCTCGTAGTAGCGGCTGAATGAGAGTTTGAAGGCCGTCTTGCCATTGCCGAAGACGTCATAGACGAGCCCGATCCGCGGTGAGAGGGTGAAGAAATCGACGACTTTCTTATAGGGCGTGATGAGCCTGTCGAACGGCGAGACCGGACCGATCTCGTCGTGCCACTGGTCAATGAGCGCAAGGAGCAGGGCGTTGGCGTCCGTGATGTCCGGGTTGAGCTGGTCGGGGCCGTACTGATAGCGGAGGTCGGGGCGGCCCTGCTGGGGCTCGAACTGGAAGGCATAATCGACCCGCAACCCGAGGTTAAAGGACAACCGGCCCGCGGTCAAGCTGTCCTGGATATAACCGGAGAAACGGCGGATGTGGTCCTGAACATCCCATCCCCCGGCGACGGGCGGACAATAATGGATGCGAAGCCGTCCCTGTTTCAGGGAAGTGGAATAGTAGTAGGGATTTCCGGCCGCGTAGTCATCCCAGTAGGAGTAGTAGGGATTCCCTCTGTACCAATCCCGGTGCTCCTCTGATTGTTCGAACTCCAGCCCGGCCTTGAACTCGTGGCTGGCGCCCAGGAGATTGTCCTGGAAGCGTGTCACCGAGGCCGAGATCATTATCCTCTTGCGCCTGTAGATGTCGTTATAAGCAGAGGCCCCCCAGAAGACATCCTGCCGGTAGTCATAGAAGGTCGGCTGGTCCTGAGTGCGGGAGAGGATCGGGAAGTTCCGCTGGACGTAGGTTCCGCGGATGTCGAAAAAGGTGTCTTGGTCCTTCGTCCAATTGATCTGGTGGGTGGTCGTGAAGGTGTTCTCGCGGTCCCAGATTTCCGTGCTGGGGAGGGCGATGTTGGCGCCACCGCTATTCTGGTAAACGGGCTGGTAGATGTTGTTAAAATGGAACATGCCCATGTAACGGATATCTTTGCCGAACTGGATCGTGAACTTGGCGAACCCGAACCATTCGTCCTGTTCATAGTCGTAATGGGCATATTCGGGGCCCCGGAAACCCAGGTTGGCTATCCGGGCTTCCGGGCTGGCGGAGGTGGTCTGTCTCCAGCCGTTCCAGCGGCCGTTCAGGTAGAACCAGGCCCGGTCCGGCAGGATCGGCCCGCCGATGTTGGCCGAAATGTCTCCGTAGGAGGCGTACTTGCCGGGAGGGTCCACCTGGTAGGCGGCGGCGTCCTGCTTCGGGATCAGATCGCTGCTCAGGGAATCGCCGGTGAAATAGGCCGTGAGCCCGCCGGCGAACTCGTTGCTGCCGCTCTTGGAAACGATGTTGATGTAGGTGGAATCGGTCTGGCCCACTTCCGCCGGGTGAGCGCCGACCTCGAACTCGATTTCTTCATAGATATCGACGTTGATATTGACCAGGGAGGAGGACGTTGACGGGTCGTTCATCGGCAGGCCGTCGAGGGCGTAGAGCTGGCTGCGGACCGTGCCGCCGAGGATCGATGAGGTCCTGCGGTCGTCCATGCTTTCCGGGACGGCGCCGGGGATGGAATTCTGGATATCGTAGAGGTCGCGGTTCATCGGGATGTTGGCCAGAAACCGGGCGCTGTAGTTGACGCTGACCTTGGAGGATTCCACATCGACGACCGGGGAGGCGGTCGTCAAGGTGACCTGTTCCTCCGTGGCGGCTTCCTCGAGGCGGACGAGGATCTCGGTCGTCCTTCCCACGGCGACGATGATCTTCTCGAAAATGTAGGACTTGAACCCGGGCATCTCGGCTCGCAGGTCGTACTCCCCGGGCAACAGAGCGGCGAACCGGAAGAGGCCGGTGTCCGAGGTCACATAATTGATGATGCCCATCAGCGATGGCCCGGTGATGCTCACCGTGGCCCCCGGAAGCGGATGGCCTTCCATATCCATGATCTTGCCGGCGAACGCTCCCGTCTGCCTCTGGGCGAGGGCCGGTGAAACGAGAGCGACGGTGAGGAGCACGGCCAGGAATAATCTCAGGGGATGGGATGTCATGGTCCTTTCCTTGGAGGGTGATCTAGTGCTCATTGGTCTAACGCTTATTATGCAATTCTCCTGCCATATCGTCAACTTCAGGACGGGGGACGCTCCCCAAGGGGACACCCTTTGAACCCACAATGGCGAAGCCAGGTTGGTGTAAAGGGTGTCCCCTTGGGGAGCGTCCCCTATTACGGGCGAACATGTCTCTGGCCCAGGCGGCGGCGCCGATGAATCCGGCGTCGTTGCCCAGGGCGGCTTTCTCGATCGTCGAGCAGGCGAACGACGCCCTGTAGGCCCGCCGGCCGGCTTCGGCGATGGCCGGGGGAAGGATCAGGTCGTCGCTGTCCATGACGCCGCCCCCGAGCAGGATCTTTTCCGGGTTGAACATGTTGAGGGCGATGCCCAGGCCGATGCCCAGGTAAAAGCCCGCCCGTTCGAAGCTTCGGCGGGCGGCCGCATCTCCCTTTCTGGCCCGGGCGGCGATATCTTCCGCCGTCAGGGATTCAGGGGAACGGGTGAGCCTCCGGTAGTTTCTGATGATCGCGCCGGCCGAGGCCTCTGTCTCCAGGCAACCGTGCGACCCGCAGCGGCAGCGTTCGCCGTCCGGATGGACGGTCATGTGCCCCATTTCGGCGGCGTAACCGCAGCTGCCGCGAAGGATCTTTTCGTCGATGATGATCCCCGAGCCGACCCCTGTTCCTAGAGTGATAAGCATCAGATGGCGGACACCCTTGCCTGCTCCGCAGCGATATTCGCCGTAGGCGGCGAGATTGGCCTCGTTGTCGATCCAGAAGGGGACCTCGACGAAGCGGGCCATGGCCGGGCGGAGGAGGGAACCGTCGAGGCTCGGGTAGTTCGGCGATTGAATGAACTTCTGCTCCCTGAGGCTGAAAATACCCGGGAAGCCGAATCCCACCGCCCGGATGGTTCTCCTTTCTTTTTTCTTCAGCTCTTCCCAGAGATCGCGGAATAGCGCCATCAACTTTCCCATGGTGGGCGGGGAGGGCGCCCTGTCCTTGAAGGCCGGGTTGAGGCGCTCGTCGAGAAGCCCGTACTTGAGCTGAGTCCCCCCGAGGTCGAACCCGGCGAACAGGGGCATGGCTATTTTTTCCTGGCGACGGCGGCGTAATTGACGGGTGCGAAGAGGAGGTCGTTGAGGCTGTCGATGTTCCGGTTCAGGATGGAGGTGGGCTCGTCGGCCCCGGGAAGGGGCTGGAGCCTCTCGCTCTCGAGCGGGGAAGAGGTGGTGATCTCCACGCCTTCGAACCCGGCTGTTTCCAGCATGAATTTCAAGGCCTGCGGATGGACGGGATTGCGGTGGGAGGGGTCGAGATAGTAGACCTGGACGAGGGCGAAGACCGAGAGCGGGTTGACGGTCTCGAGAATGAGCGTGCCCCCGCCGCCGAGCTTGTGGAGGCTGAGCTCGATCAGCTTCTTGAGGTAGGCGGACGGAAGGTGCTCGATCACCTGGGAGGAGAAGACGCCGCCGAGCGAGCCGTCCGGCCGGGCGGCCAGCTTCTCCAGGATGTCGCCTTTCTGGCAGAGCAGCCCTTTGTCCAGGCAGATATCGACCATCTGGCCGTTGATGTCCACTCCGGCCGCTTCGATCCCGTTCTCGCGCAGGAGCTCGAGGAACTCTCCCCGGCCGCAGCCCAGGTCAAGGACCGGGCCGTTTTTGGAGAAATAGGGAAGATATTTACGGAGCTGCTTTTTGACGTCTTCGGGTCCTCCGCGGAAGCGGTTCTCAAACCCGGCGTACCTCCAATCCTCAAGAGGGGTGAGGAGCGCTCGAACCTCTTCCGGCTGCGGCGCTTTCTTCTCTTCCAGGACGGCCAGGAGGCGATCCAGTTTTTCCCGCAGCAGGATGAACTTTTTCATCAGGAGTTTCGCGTCCTCATATTCCGCCGAGAGCTTGTCGACTCGCCATTCCAGGCTCTTGAAGATCAGGCCGACGTGGTTGCTCCCCAGGGCGTCCCATTCCTTGTCTTTGGCGTCGGTCAGGGCGCCCTGAAGGCCGATGAGATCCGTCAGACCGGCGTAAA
>DATKXS010000079.1:0-2762 GCA_035528895.1 Candidatus Desulfaltia sp. | reverse complement strand
CTTCCCTCCTGATATCAAGATCATCGCCCACCCGGAAACAAAGCGGTACATGGACGAGGCGTTTAAAGACGAAAAGCAACGGGCCTACCTCCCCCGGATCATGACCTTCGACACGAAAAACTTCGACTTCGACCTGGGCGGCCGGAAAGTCCAGCTCCTCTACTTAGGACCCGCTCACACGAGCGGCGACGTCGTCGTCTATATCCCCGAGGAGAAGGTGGCCTTCCTGGGCGACCTCTTCTTCTCCGGCCGCGACCCCCTCGTCCACCACCACAAGAACGGGGACTCCTTCGGATTGGTCAAAGTCCTCCAGTCCGTGCTGGCGCTCGACGCAGAGACCTTCCTCAGCGGTCACGCCGACAGGGCGACCCGCGCCGACATCGAGGGGATGATCCAGACGCTCCAGGAGAAACAGGCCAAGGTCAAGGCCCTCGTCGCCGAGGGCAAATCCCTGAGCGAAACCCTGGAGAGCTTCGGCGTCAAGGAAACGCCCGCTCCCCAGCCGGGCCGTACCCGCTTCCTGAACCTCGTCGAGGTTATCTATCTCGAGCTGACCGAGAAAAAATAGGTTGGCTAGATCGTAAAATAAAAATAATCGTAGACGAGCCGGGCGATCTCGGCGATCGTCTTCTCCACGTCCTCCGTCTCGTCGCTGAAGTTCTTGCTGAAGACGGTCAGGGCGACGTGGCCGAGGCCGTCGGGGAGATAGATGATCCCCGCGTCGTTGACCGTGCCGGCGATCGTCCCCGTCTTGTGGGCCACGGCCGTTCCGGACGGAAGCTCTCCCTTGATCCTCCCCTGCCCGGTCTGGCACCTCAACATGATGGAGATGATGAGGTCGCAGCTTTCCGGGTCGAGGATCTCTTTTTTCCAGATCATTCCGAGCAGCCTGTTCATGGCGGCCGGTGTGCTCTGGTCCTTCATCTCCCGGCTGAATTCCCGGATCGACTCCCGATCGTCCTCGGCGCTTCGTTCCGGGATACTCCGGTATCCGGCGACGATCTCATCGAGGATCTTTCCCTTGTACTTCTGATAGTCCATTCCTATCCGGTCCATGATCAGCTCCTGGCACGACCTGTTCACCGATAGGCCCTCGATCCCGAATTCTTTCAGCCGCTTGTTGACGTTCTCTGGGCCCACTTTCTCGAGCAGGATGTCGGCGGCCGAGTTATCGCTGACGAGCATCATCAGGTTGACCAGGTTTCTGACCGTGAGTTTTATTCCCGGCACGGTCAAACTGGAGAGAAGCCCGCTGCCGAGATGCTGCTCCGTCTTCTGAACGCTGACCTCATCGTCGAGCGAGAATTTCCCCTCTTTGACCTGGGCCATGACCTCGACCAGCACGGGCACCTTGAAGACACTGGCCATGGGAAAGGGGGTCCCGGCGCTGAGCTCGAGGCCCTGGCCGGACTCGAGATGCCTGACGGCGACACCCACCTCTCCATCGGCGCGCTTGACGATGTTCTCGATATGCCGGCGAAGCCGGTCGATCCGGTCCCCCTTCGGCCCGGCGGCCATGGCCATCTTCATCTTTTCGCCCGGCGCTTTCTCGGCCTTCTCGTCTTTCTCCTCAGCGCGCGGCTGGAACTTGAATTTCAGCGCCAACTCCCGGACTTCGCCGCTCCGGAGGAGCCGGATCATGGCTTCGTCACCCCACTTGAACCCGGCCAGGTGGATGCGCAATTCATTGATGTCGGCGAACGTTTTCCCGTCGACGGAAAGGAGAATATCCCCCTTCTCGAAGTCCCCTCCGGCAGCCACGCCGTCGATCGGCTTCCTCTCCAGCACCAGGTTTTCCAATCCGTCGATTTTCTTGAGGGCCAGCCCGATGGCCGGGTAAGCCGGCTTCTTCTGCTCAGGGATGCCCCAGATGTAATCGGCGAAGCTCCCGGCCACAGCCAGGCTCTTCACTTCCGGCGCGACCTCGAGGGCGACGATGGTCCGGAAGGGCAGCCGGTTCTTCTCGTGAACCCTTCGGTTGATGCCGAGGTTATAGAGGAGATGGCCTGAGCCGACCAGGACGACCATCTTTCTTGTCTCCCGTTCGGCGCCCCGAATGGCGTTGGCCGCCATGACCTCGTCCCAGGCCGACTGGGCCCTGTACAGGCCTTCGAACATCTTGCCCAGCTCCTCCCCTTTCATCGCGTGGGGGATCTCGCTCGATTCGAAGACAGTGCGGATGAGCGCCCGATGGTCCGGGTTGGACACGTCGGGTTCGGGCACCAGGGCCTTTTCCTCTTCGGTCAGCGCCTCCCAGCCCCTCATCCTGATCTTGCTGATGACGTCGCGGGGCGCGTTAAGCCCAAAGACAGGGATCCGGTTCTCCCGGGCGAAATCAAGGATCTTCTCATAGTAGCCGAAGTTCATGCTCCAGTGGACGTACCAATTCACCTGGCGGATGAAATCTTCCTTGGAGAGGGTACCCTGAGTCCATTTGTCCAGGACGGGCTGACATTCGGCCGGCAGCATCTCGAGGCCGATGGCGATAGCCGGATCATGCTCGAAGAGCGCCTGAATGACCTTGAACTGGATGTCGTGCATCATCATGGTGTCGTGGCTTTCGCCGACATAGATGAAGCGGCTGTCCTTCATCTCCCTGATCATCTTGGCAAAGGGCAGCGGCTTCCCGGCGCGGGCCGAGACGATCTCCCCGGCCGTGACGTCGACGACTTTGCTCTTGAGTTTGGGGTCCCCGATCGGAAGGCGCAGCGTCCTGTCTTCGCCTTCCGCTTTCTCCTGGCACACCCCTATTGAGGGCAGCA
>DATKXS010000078.1:0-36282 GCA_035528895.1 Candidatus Desulfaltia sp. | reverse complement strand
CAAGGCGTCCGCGAGGATGAACTCCAGCTTGCGCGACTTGTTTCCGCCGAAGGCCAGCCCGGTCAGGTCGTCCCGCTTGATCCAGATCTCCGGTCCCACCAGCTCCTTGGTCAGCCGGTCGAGACGGCGAAGCGGCGTCGGCCGGTGAATCAGGTCTTTCCTGGGAAAGGCCTGGATTTTTTTCTTCAGCGTGTCAAGGGTTGTTTTTGACATGTTTTTTTCCAGCGGGAGATATCTTTTTATACCAAATCGGACCGGCGAAAGCAAAAGACCAGCGCGCTTAGAGGCGGGCGCGGGAGGCTTTGAGTTCCACCATCTTGGTCTGCATCCAGGAGCGCATCCTGTCTCCGTAGAGATAGAAGATTGGGATAACGATGAGGACGAAGATCGTCGAGCTGGTCAGCCCGCCCACGGCCGAGAGCGCCAGCGAGGCCCAGATCTTCCTTTTCCCGACTTCGGCCTGGATGAGGAGCAATGGGAACATTCCCAGGACGGTCGTCGCGGTGGTCAAAAAGATAGGCCGGACCCTTTCCCTCGAACCCTTGAGCACGGCTTCGAGCAGGGGCAGTCCCTGCTTCCGCCTGAGGTTGATGTGGTCGACCAGGAGGATGACGTTGTTGACGACGATCCCGCCGAGCAGGATCAACCCGATATAGGCCGAGGAGTCGAACGAGTAATCGGCGATGACAAAAGCGATGAAAACACCGATGAGCGCCAGGGGGACGGCCAGGATGATGTAAAAAGCCTGGACGAAGGACTCATACAGGGAAGCCAGGATCATGAAGATGATGATCAGGGAGAAAATGATGGCGAACTTGATCTGGGCTTTTTCCTCTTCCGTCATCCGCCAGGTCTCTTCCAGGGTGGCGGAAAACCCGGGCGGGAGCTTGAGGCCGGCGAACACAACCTTCTTGAAGTTCTCGGCGGCCTTGGACGGTCCCCGAAACTCCCACATCACCGTCTGCTGGAACTGCTGGTCTTCCCGGTCGATAGACCCGGCGATGGGGCGTTCTTCGAGCGCGGCGATGTCCCCCAACCGGAGGAATTCTCCCCGCTGCGTCCGGATCAACGTGTCCTGGAGCGCCCGCAGGTCCAGGGTTTCGGATTCGGGGAATTTGATCGAGATGGCGATCTCTTTGCCTTGCGTCCGCCATTTGACCGGATAAGAAAATTCCCCCCGGAGCAGGGTCTGGAGATGATAGAAAAGATATTGGGGGTCGATCTCGTACCGGCGCAGGGCGCCGCGGTCGATCTTGAGGATATGCTCGAAGGAATCGACCCGCCACCAGCCGTACCGGCTGGAGACTACCTTGGTTTCTTTGATCCGGGGATTTTGCTTGAGCCGCTGCTCGAGCTCGGAGGTGATCTCCTTCAGCTTCTTGAGGTTGTACCCGAAGAACTTGATGTAGGAGTCGTACATCGTTCCCGTGGCGAAGCTCGAGTAGTAGCCCTGGGGGTCGAACCCTTGGATGCTCACGCTGATCCCGGCGAACTGGGTGGCCAGCTGGATCAGTCCCTCCTTGAGCGCGTACGGTCGAAAGGAATACTCGATCTCTTCCGGGAAGGTGATTTCGATAAAGGCGTTTTCGGCCGTGAGGCGCGAATTCATCTCTTTCTCGTAATCGGCCTCCATGACCCGGGCCTCGAATTTTTGGACGACCTCGTCGGTCCGGTTGAGGTCTGTTCCCGGGGGCATGCCGATGTAGATCGTCAGCCGGTCGCGCGAGTACCAGCGGAAGAAATCACCGATCGTCACCTCTTTCTTGAACCAGCGGTAGCTCCCGAAAAGCATCAGCAGGACCAGGATGATGACCTCGATGGGATGGCGCAGGACGACCCTGAGGGTCTTTTCGTAAATACTGCGCACCCTCTCCCGGCCGGCTTCCTTTCTTATCCTCAGGAGCCGCGGGCTGAGTGCCGGGATCAAGGAGAAGGAGACGAAGAGCGAAATGGCCAGGGCCGAGGCGATGACGATGCCCAGCGGCAGATAATACATCTTCAGCCGTCCCTGAAAGAACGGAAAGCAAAAGAAGGGCGCGATGGTCGTTGCGGTAGCTGCCAGGACGGCGATGAAGACCTCCCGGGGGGCCCGGACGGCGGCTTCCAGGGCCGGGATTCCCTTCTCTCTCATCCCCAGGATGTTCTCGAAGACGACGATCGAGTTGTCGACGAACAGCCCGAATCCCAGGGCCAGCGCTCCCAGCGTCAACATGTTGATGGAGACCTTGAAGAAGTAGATCAGGTTGAAGGTGATCAGGACGGAGAAAGCAATGGAACTGAGAATCAGAAGCGAAGGCTTGAGGCTTCGCAGGATGAGAAAGACGAGGGTGAAGATGACCGCCAGGATGATCCCGACCAGGAGAAAGAGCTCATTGAGGCTCTTCTTGATCTCCTTGCTTTCGTCATCGACGACCCGGAAGATGAGGTTTCGGGGCAGTTCCCGCTTGATCTCCTCGAGCTTGCGCTTGACCCCGCCGGCCACCTTCAAGGTGCTCGTCCCCTTCTCTTTGTGGACGATCAGCCGGATAGTCGGCTGCCCATTGATCCGGTTGATGTACCGGATCTCACCAAAAGCGCGCTCGATTTTGGCGACATTGTTCAGCCTGACGGCCACCCCCCCCTGCTGGGCGATGATCAGGCCGTCGATATCCTTGAGGCTGCGCAGGGAGCTGGCGACCTTGAACAGGAATTCCTGGTTTCCCTTCTGGATCCGGCCCGCCGGATAGGTCTGGTTCCAGCGGTTGAGGGCCGTAAGGACCTGGTAGGGATGGATATTCAACCCCTGGATCTTGTCCCGGTCAAGGGTGATCCGGATCTCCGGGTCCGACCCGCCCAGGACCTCGACTCCGGCCACCCCCTTTACAGCGCCCAGCCCGTATTCGAGTTTCTCCTTGAGCATCTCCCGCAACTCCTGCAGGGAGTAATCGCCGGAGACCGTGTAGTGGAGAAATTCAGCTGTCCGGAAGTCCTCGGGCACATACGGAATGATTTGAGGGCGGTTGGCGGCGTAGGGCAGCTCGTCACGGATCCGGGCGATCCTTTCCATGAGCTCGAGCCGGGCGAACTCCATGTTGGTCTTTTCGTTGAACTCGCAAACGATCGACGACATCCCGATCGAGGAGGACGATTCGATCTTCTTGATGCCCTTGACGGTCGAGGCCACTTCTTCGAGGGGCGCCGTGACCTGCGTTTGGATGATCTCGGGCGGGACATCGCTCCAGGTCGTCTGGATGGTGATCTGGGGAAAATCCTCCTTGGGAGCCAGCTCGAGGGGGATGTTCAGGAAGGAATAAACTCCCAGGATGGCCACGGCCAGGAAGAGCATGACCGTAGCGATCGGCCGCTCGACGAAGACTTTCATGGCCGTTTCTTTTCGCGCCCCTTCTCCACGAGCTCATAGACGACGGGAATAAGGATCAGGGTGAGGAAGGTCGAGAACAGAAGGCCGCCGATGACCGCGATGCCCAGGGGCCGCTGGAGCTCCGCCCCTTCCCCCAACCCCAGGGCCAGGGGGATGAGGCCAAAGACGGTCGTGATCGAGCTCATCAGGATGGGTCTCTGGCGAACCATGCTGCCCTCGATGATGGCCTCACGAAGAGGCATTCCGCTGCGCCGGAGCTGGTTGGTGAAGTCGATCTTGACGATGGCGTTATCGATCACGATGCCCACCAGGACGACGATCCCGATGATCGATATCACGTTGATCGTCTGGCCGGTCAGGAACAGGGCGAGGAACACTCCGGCCAATCCCATCGGTATGGTGAACATGATCAGGAAAGGATGGAGGAGAGATTCGAACTGGGCCGCCATGATCATGTAGACGAGGAAGATAGACAGGACAAAAGCCCAGATGAGGCTGCGAAAGGAACTGCTCATTTCTTCCTGTTCGCCGCCGAAGACCACCCGGTAGTTGGGAGGGAGGTTGAGTTCGGCGATCTTTTCCCTAATCGGCGGGATCACCTGACTCATCCTGGCGCCCCGGAGATTGGCCGTAATGATGACTTCCCGCTGCTGGTTTTCCCGGTGGATCTCCTTGGGACCCAGGGCGATCTCGTGCTCGACCAGCTCCCGCAGCGGAATGGTCCGGCCCTGGTGGACAAGCTGCTGGTCGAGCAGCGCTTCGATATTTTCTCTGGTTCCCGCCTCGATCCGGACGAGGATGTCGTATTTTTTATCGAGCTCCCGGAGCTGGGACGCCACCTTGCCCTTGACCGCCTGGACAAGATAGGTGCTGATGGCGTCCGGCGCCAGTCCATACTTCTCCAGCCGGTCCTTGCGGATCTTGATTAGAAACTCCGGCTTGCCTTCACCCAGGGAGGTGGTGACATCGGCGATCCCATCAACGGCCTGGATCTTTTCGGCCAGCTCCGTGGCCAGGCCCTTGAGCGCATCCAGGTCGTCGCCCTTGATCTTCAGACTCAGCGCGGACGAGGAAAAGGCCAGGAATTGGGCCAGGGTCGTCTGTTCCTTGGAGATGAGAAAAGTGAGGTCGGGATAGTTGCGAAGCCAGCCCCGTAGACTGTCGATCGTCGGCTCGAGGTCTCGATGATGTTTCACGTCGACCCGGACCTTGGCCGAGTTGATCGAGACCTCGGGATTGAGGCCCTCCATGCCGCTGATGATCCCGACCTCGGAGAAAAAGCGGCTGATCGTATCCTTGCCCTTGAGCCAGCGCTCGAGCGAGGAGACCAGCTCCGATGTCTGTTCGAAGGAATAATCGACCGGTGCCTTGAGGTTGACTTCGAAGGAGGAGACCCGGAGTTTCGGCATGAGCTCCCGCGGTAGGATGGCGCCCAGGACAAAGGTCAGAAGGAAAAACGCCGTGGAGATCCAGAGAATCCTGCTCTTGTGGTCGAGACTCCAGATGAGAAACCGGTGATACCGGACCGTGAATCCTGCATAGATGATGTTGAACCTTTTGAAGACCGCCCGCAGGACGGGACGGAAGGGTATGGTCAGATAGTGGAGAATGAACTGGAGGAGCTGAGCCAGGAGGCTCGCCAGCCAGCTCAATTCCTTGACGATCATCCGGGGGATGAAGTAGAGCAGCTGGCGCAGCCCGATGATGGGATAGAGAAGATAACGCCAGCGCGATGGACGATGGTCTCTGCGGATCCCTTTTTTCCCAGTCTCTTTGGCCGGAGGAGCTTCGATGGCCACGGGCTTGAAGGTGAACGTCCGCGAGGCCAGCATGGGGACGAGGGTGAGCGAGACGACCAGCGAAGCCAGGAGGGAAAAAGTCACCGTGAGGGCCTGGTCGCGGAACAGCTGGCCGGCGACGCCGTGAACATAGATGACGGGAAGGAAGACGACGATCGTGGTGAAAATCGTGGCGCTTACGGCCATGCCGACTTCCTTGGTCCCGATATAGGCGGCTTCAGACAGGCTTTTCCCCAGACTCCGATGCCGGAAGATATTCTCGGAAACGACGATGGCGCAGTCGTCCAGCATGCCCACCCCCAAGGCGAGACCGCCGAGCGACATGATATTCAGGGTGATGTTGCGGAAGAAAAGGAGGTTGAAGGTGGCGATGACCGAAATGGAAATGACGGCGAAGATGATGAGCGAGGTCCGGAATTCCTGGAGGAAAATGAGCAGCACCAGGAAAGCCAGGAGGCCTCCGAAGACGATCTCTTCTTTGACCGAGGCGACGGCCTCCCGGATGAACCGGGCCTGCTCTGAAACCACCGAGAGGCCGACCCTGGGGTACTCTTTCCCGATTTCTTCGAGAAGGACCTTGGCCTTGCGGGTCACCTCGACCGTGTTGGCGCCCGACTCTTTCCGGACGAGGATCCCGATGCTCTCATCGCCGTTGAGCCTGGTGGAGCCCTGCCTTTCTTTGATCGAGTCTTCCACCCGGGCGATGTCGCGGAGGCGAATGACCCCCCTCTCTGGGGTCGACTTCAGGGTAATCTCGCCGATTTCGTCCACCATCTCGAACTCGCCGACGACCCGGAGGGCGTACTTGAATTTGCCCTTGCGGATGTTCCCTCCCTGAAGGTTGCGGTTGAAGCCGTCGATCCGCCGCGAGATCTCGTCGATCGAAAGCCCATAGAGAGCCATCAGTTGCGGGTTGATCTCGACCTGGATCTCGCGCTCGACGCCGCCGGCGACCTCGGCCGATCCGATTCCCTCGATCTGCTCCAGGCGAGGCTTGATCAGCTCTTCGCAGAACTCCTTGAGCTCGAGGAGGGTCGCTTCCCCGGAAACGGCGACGACCATGATCGGCTTGGTCTTGGGATCGAGGGCGATGATGGTGGGATTCTCCGCCTCTTCGGGAAGCTGGAAGCGCACGCTGTCGAGTTTCTCCCGGGCGTGGAGGGTGGCGAAATCCATGTCCGTTCCCCAGCCGAACTCCAGCGTCAGGTAGGAGACGCCTTCCTTGGAGACGGACTCGACGCGGCGCAGGCCGGGGATACGGCTGACTGCGGCCTCGAGGGGCTCCGTGATGAGGGTTTCGATCTCCTCTGGCGCCACGCCTGGATACTCGGTGACCACGGAAAGCCGGGGATAGCTGATGTCGGGCAGGAGGTCGACGCTGAGCTGGCGCAGCGAGATGAACCCGAGGAGGATGATGGCGATGTAGAACATGAGCGTTGCGACCGGACGTTCGATGGCGACTTTGGCGAGTTTCATGCTGATTAGATTGTATTAAGATAGACTGTTTTTTTGAAGGAAAATTATCATTTCCAAACCCAGCCCGTCTTTATTGCCTGGATTGGCCTGCCCGAAGTCGTGCTTCCCTGGGTTTCATACGCAGGAGAGCACGGAAGCGTTTCAATCATTATACAACTCTGAGTCAAGTTTAATCCCGGGCCGCTGGCCTCAGTCCGCTTCCGGCCTCGGCTGTTCCGGCCGTCCGCTCCGTTCTTCCTTGTCTAATTTTGGATCATGGATATAATAGGGAGGCGATGTGGAAACCGCTCGCTCTCCTTCTTTCGGTCATCCTGATCGGGATGATCGGCTACCATCTCATCGAAGGCTGGCCCTTCCTTGATTGTCTCTACATGACCGTGATCACGATCTTTACCGTCGGCTTCCACGAGGTCGGAGACCTCTCCGCCTTCGGCCGCATCTTCACGATCTTCGTCATTTTCGGCGGCGCGGGGACGGCCATATTTGCCTTTACCAAGGTCGGGGAGATCATCTATCAGGGGGGAATCAACAGGTTCTGGCGGAGAAGAAGCATGGAGAACAAGCTCAAGAATCTCAAAAACCACTATATTATCTGCGGCCACGGCCGGATGGGCCGGATCGTCCGGGAACGGCTCGAAGAGGAGAAACAGCCGTTTGTGGTCGTCGACAGCAACGAGGAGAAGCTGGAGGACCTCAAGGAGAGCCACGCCTGCTGTTTCATCGAGGGAGACGCCACTCAGGAAGAAGTCCTTCTCGAAGCCGGGATCAAAACGGCCAAGGGACTCGTCGCTCTCCTCCCCACCGACCCCGATAACCTTTACCTCGTCATGACGGTGAAACTGCTCAACCCATCGCTCTTCGTCATCGCCCGGGCGATGACCGAGGAAGCCGAGAAAAAGATTCTGCAGATCGGGGCCAACTTCGTCGTCTCCCCTTACAGCGTGAGCGGCCTGAGGATCGCCCAGGCTTTGATCCGGCCGACGGTAGTGGATTTTGTCGACCTCATCATCCGGAGGAAAGAGCTCTCTCTCTTCATGGAGGAGTTCGTGGTCAAGAGGAGTGCCAGGATCGACGGCCAGACGCTGAAGACCTGCGACCTCCGGCGCGAAACCAACGTGATCGTCGTGGCCATCAAGAAGCCCGGCCAGGAGATCGTTTTCAACCCCTCGCCGGACATCCAGATCGAGATGGGCGATACGCTCCTTGTCCTCGGCTATAAGGATGCGATCACCCAGTTCGAGAAGAACTACCTCTGAAGAAGCCGGGCGGAGCTCAAAAAATCATCCTTGTCGCTTCCCGACCTTTTCAAGCACTTGACCTGGACGTTTCCTAGAGGATCCGATGTCATAGCGAAAACAAAACTTCGGGTCAGCGTGATGCCTCCGCGGGCCGGGCTCAACTTGGCCAGGACCTTGCCGGAGATGTCGAGCAGCCAGTAGTCTCGGGCGTTCCGGTTGATATCCCAGGCGCCGGCGACCAGGATACGGCCTTCCGGTGTCGCCGTGAGTCCGTCAATCAAAGGCCGGAACTTATAGATGGACTTGGTGTATTTCTCGACGACGCTTCCGGAGCGGTGCCACCAGCCGGGGTTCCTTTCGATCACCGCCTGCTTTCGCTCTTCCCTCCAGCGGTCGAGGTCTTTATCTCTGACTTTCTCCGGCTCGGGAAGCTGCGTCTTGATCTCCGGGAGCGGCTTTCCGTCCAGCCCGATGGCCTCGAGTGCCGTGCCCAGGCCTTCGGAGAAAATGACGATTCCATCTTTCTCCAGGCACCAGGCGAACACCGGGACGAAAGGAATGGGCGAATCTGCGCCGTCGGGAACGTAGGAGATCCGGGTGCGATGTTCGGCCGCCTTGATCTCGGCCGCGATCCTGCCCTCGGCGTCCAATCGCAGCAGCTTGATGGGGCTCTTATAGAGGAAATAATCCTTTTGTTTCTCGGGTTCTCCGAGGACGTGAAATTCTGCCAGGAAGCTTCCATCGGGGAGAGCAACGGCGTCAGGAATGCCGAAAGACCCGGGGAGGTCGATCTTAATGACCTTGGCCAGCTCTCCGTTGAGTTCCAGCAGTGTGATCCAGCGATGACCGCGGAAATACTCGGTGAAAAACAGCTTCCCGTCGGGCATGAACCCAAAGGAGACGCCGTCCCGACGCTGGATTTCTCCGGGCCCCTGCCCTTCTCCGCCCATTTTACGCAGGAATTGGCCTTTGGGCGAATAGACTTTGATGAAAGCGTCCGCCTCATCATAGATGTAGATGTTTCCATCAGGGCCCTCTCTGATGTCCCCGGGGGTGCCCAGTTCACTCCCCTGTCCCGGCGCTCCCAGGACGATGACTTCCTGGGCAGAGGCAAGCGAACCGAATATAAGAAAAACAATTGACGCCAGAATAAACTTCTTCATTCTTCGCCTCGATTATCCGATTATCCTATAGGATAATACGCAAAGTATGGGCTGTTTGTTAACCCTGTGTTTTCAAAGACTATATCCAAACACATCCCCTCCCCAATCCGGCCCCTTGGGCCGTCCCGAGCATGGTGAAGGAAGCGGAGATCAGAAAGCCGATAACATAGGGGAGCCAGTAGACATGGACCTTGGCTTTTCCCGGCACAAAGGTGCAGGTGAACGGGACTTTGGGATAGCGCAAGAAAAGGACCTCCATGAGCAAGACCGAGGCGGCCAGTCCGTAAAGACAGTGCATTAGAGCGGGCCTCCATCCCCAGAGATAGTAGGTGAAGACGAACACCAGTACAAAGAGCGGAAAGAGCGCCTCAAAAAAGACCGCTTTCTTGAGGCCGACGAAATAATGCCTCCGCGGCCATTCCGGTCGTGACATCGAGGCCGGAGAGCGGCTCGTCGAGCAAGAGAATATCGGGATTATGAAGGAGGGCAGCCGAGACCAGGACCTTCTGTCTCATTCCTTTTAGCGTATCCCGACGGGAAACCTACTCCCACGCCGACTTGTACGCTTTGATGGACCGGTAGCCCTCCTCGTCCTCTTCAATGGTGCAGAGCCTGGCCCTTTTCCAGACATAAGGCCGTGTGGGAAGAGGCACCCTGGCGATATATCGGCCTTCATCATTAAAGACGTCATGATAGAAGGTATTTTCGCCCTGTGGCTTTTCATATGTCCTGGCGAAAATGCGGCCTTCGTCATCAAGGAACAAGAAGTCATAAGCGTTGTGGGATTTCGGCCAGATGATATTTATTCCGGAAGTGATGAGCCCTTCGGTCCTTTCTTTCTTTTCGTTTTCGGTGATCATGACGGGATCATAATCCTTGACGATCTTCCTGAGCGGCTTTCCTTCCCGGCTCCAAATATGAATCTCATATTTGGTCGGCAATCCCCAGATGATGATGTCGTCTTTGCCGATTTCGTATGTAAACCTCGGGAAAAATGGGTTGAAATTGGGATATTTGAGGAGCGCCACTGAAGAAATCGTGATCTTGGGCTCCAGGGATGGCCCCAACTTCTTGAGTTGAGCCGTGTATTCCTGATCCACGATGCTGACGTCGGCTACGATGTCCCCCCGGCTATCCGCGCGGGGACGGTTGAAGAATTGCAGCCGTGCCGTCGAGACGTTTCTCAGAAATTGGCCCTGGAGCGTGAAAAAAACAAGCTGGCGGGTGCTGCCATCCGTTATCATGATCTCTTTCTGCGGCGTGATTCGGATTTCTCTTGGCCCTTGGAGTTCACCAGGCCCTTGGCCCTTCTTGCCGATTGTACGCAGAAGGACGCCGCGGCTGTCGAATACGCTGATCTTGGCGTCCTTCCGGTCGAGCGCATAAATCTCACCTTGATCGTCCACGGCAATTTCGACGAGGTCGGAAAAAAGAGGCTCCATCTGGCCGATAGTCAGGTCTTCTTCCAGAACGAGCCTGGTTTTCGTCCCGGGCACTGGAACGGGTGTCTTGGGGTTGTAGATCACGGTTACGCCGTTTTCGACACGGATTTTGACGTCTTCGCCGAGAGCACAAAGTCCGGGGCGGACGATAAAGCCGAGAAAGATTCCCATCCATATACACATCTGCCGTCTGGTCATTTTCATCTTATCATACCTCCATTTATCATACCTCCAAAACACGGGAATATTCCCCTTCCCCTTCCTGTTGCCGATGGCTATGAGATCGCTCCTTCATTTGTTAGGTTAGAGCGACGCTTCGCTGACTCCCCTGAGGGGAACGACGCCGTCCCCCTCAAACTCCCCCGCGGTAGCGCGTCTTTATTGATCGTTCTAAAGCCAAGCTATTTGTGAGACGCACCACAAGTTGGCGATAAACCGGTTTAAGGGTAGATCGGATCTGTCAATTCACCTGGACCTTGGCGTCATGGGCGAGCGTGAAGTGGCCCTCGACGATGACCGGCTCCCCTTCTTTGACGCCGTCGAGGACTTCGGCATAGTCCTCGTTCTCCAGCCCGACCTCGATATACCGCCATTTCGCCAGGCCCTCTTCCACCACGAAGACTAGTTTCCTACCGCCGCGCACCAGAACGGCTTCCTGGGGGACGAGCAGCCGGTCCATGTAGATATCGGCGGCGATCTCGACCTCGGCGTGCATCCCCGGCTTGACCTCCTCCTCCGGATTGTCGACGAGGATATGGACCGTGCAGGTCCTGTCTTCGGGGTTGATAACCGGGCTGATCGCTTCCACATGCCCCTTGAAGACCTTCCCGGGATAGGCGCTGAACCGGAGAGCGGCTTCGTGACCGGCCTTCATCTTGCCGACCTCGCTCTCCAGAACCTTGGCCTGGACCTTGATCTGGCTGATGTTGACCAGGGTGAAGAGCTCCCGGCCGGCGGAGACTATCTCCTGAGGGGAGATCTTGATGTCGGTTATGATGCCACCGAAGGGCGCCCTGATCTTCGTCTTTTCGATCTCCATCTGGGCGATCTTGGTGTCGATCTCCGCCTGGGTCAAGCCCTTGCTGGCGGCCATGACTTCTTCCTTCTTTATACCCGACTCGATGAGGACCGTTTCATAGGTCCTTTTGGCCTTTTCGAACTCCTCCCGAGAGATCATCCCCTGGCCGAAAAGAGAACCGGCCTTGGAGAATTCTTGTTCGGCTTGTCTAATCCTCTCCGTCGCCCGAGCGTCGAGCTCCTTATCCGGTTCGGCAAACTGCTTGTCCAGGAGCAGGTCCGACAGGTATTTCAAGCGCAGAGCCTCTGCCCGTTCCCACTTCAGCCGGTATTCCTGATCGTCGATCTCGATCAAGACCTCACCGGCGCGGACGTGCTTGCCTTCTTTGACGTTGAAGTTCTTGATCGTTCCCGAGACCTCCGTCTTCATGACGATCATTTTCTCGGTGACGGCTTCGCCCGGAGATTTCAGGCGGATCACCAGGTCCCCGCGCTTGACCGGGCTAGTCTTGACGAGGAGCGCCGGCTCCTCGGTGTTGGCCGCCGCCTGGGCCGTTTCTCCACCGCTCTCTTCACCCTCTGTCCCTTTTTTATTTTTGAAGAATACGAAGTAGGACGCAGCCCCGATGATGATAAGGACAAGCACAGCAGCCAGGACCTTCTTGGGGAATATCATCGTGCACTCACTCCTTCGGCTTTTCCCGCTCGCGCATCCGGATTCATCTTATAAACGACGGTCGGGCATGTCAAGTTGCGTCAGTGAAAATGGGGACGATCCTGAAAATAGGACCATCCCCATTTTCACTGGGTGAGGGTGATTGAGATACCTTCCCCCTCTCCTCAACCCTCCCCCACGATTGGGGGGAGGAGGAAAGAAGAACCAGTCTATTTCTTTTTAAACGTCAGGCCGTGGCCGATCGGAAATAATCCTGGTATAGATACGGGCAATCGGCCTTCGATATCGATCTCACCGAAAACGGCCCGAGCCGCGGCCTCTTGAGCGGGCACCGTGTTCCTGTAAAGACAGGCGTAGGCACTGACCTCGGGGAAATGCAGGAGGAAATAAGGACTGCCGAAGGAGATGACGACCGTCTTTTTACCGGCCCAGGTCAGCTCCCTGACCAGGTCAATGTGATTGGGCAGGAGATCGACGCTTCCCTTGGATGTCCTCAGGCTGGAGAACAGCGCCAGGATGACGATGTCGGCGTCCATGGCCTGAGCCCTGGCCTCCCGGAGGAATTCCCATCCGGTGAAAGCGTCGGCGTAGAAAGCGGCAGCGTCCGGCCGTCTCCTCTGGACCTCCCTGACAAACGGGCGGCCGGCAAAGTAGTCGTCAGCATCGCTGCTCAAGGAGAGGACGGCAATCCTCTTCCCGAACGTTTCACTGGTGAGCGGAAGGATCTCTCCCTCGTTCTTGACCAGAGTGACGCACTTTTCGAAAGTGAGAGCGGCCTGCCGGAGGTTCTCCCGGGAAGCGACCTTTCGAGCGAGCTCCGAGATGTCGACGAGCCTTTTCTTGGGGAGGCCGAGCCTGGCCTTTAGCGCCAGGATGCGGCTCACCGATTCATCGATACGGGATTGCGCTATCTCCCCGGACTGCACGGCTGCGGCCAGGGCCTCGATGACGCTCGGCGGATCGGGCGGGAGAAGGACCATATCCACGCCCGCTTTGACGGCTCGGAGCGCGGCATCCCGGGGCGAAAAGCCTTTTGTAATCCCTCCCATGCCCATCGCGTCCGTGACGATGAGACCGTCGAAGCCCAGCTTCTTCCTCAACAGATCGGTCAGGATAAGCGGGGAAAGTGTGGCCGGGAGGCCGGGCGTCGGATCCAGGGCCGGGACATAGAGGTGGGCGGTCATAACGGCCTCGACACCGGCCTCGATCGCCCGGGCAAAGGGATAAAGCTCGACTTTTTCCAGACGGTCGAGATCAGCGTCAATCGTTGGCATGAGGTTGTGGGAGTCCGTGGCCGTATCGCCGTGCCCAGGGAAATGCTTGGCCGTGGCGATCAGGCCGTTCTCCTGACAGCCTTTGATGAAGGCTGCGGCCAGGCGGCCGACGCTTTCCGGGCTCTCCCCCAGCGAGCGGGCGCTGATGATGGGATTGTCCGGGTTGATGTTGACATCGACGACGGGAGCATAGGTCATGTGGATGCCCATCGCCCGGCCCTCGACCGCGGTGATCCTTCCCATCTCGTAGGCCAGTTCCTCGGAGCCGGCCGCGCCCAGGGCCATGAGCGGCGGGAAGAGTGTCGTCCCGTTGATGCGCATGGCCGCTCCCCATTCGAAATCGGCGGCGACGAGAAGCGGGATTTTAGCCTGTTGTTGCAGATAATTGGTCAGGTGGGCGGTTTCGTAAACCTCCCCGGCGAAGATGATCAATCCGCCTATCCTCTTCCGGTTGACCAGGTCGACAAGCTCCCCGACATACGCGCTGTCGAGGTTCACGAAATGGCTGTTGTACCGCCAGGCGATCATCTGCCCGACCTTTTCTTCCAGGGTCATTCCAGAGAGGGTTTTTTTTACCCACTTGTCTCCAGCCGGGCCCGGCGGACCGAGCCGAAGATCGGGGATTACCCGTGCGCAACTCAAGCTGAGAGTAAGGATAAAACCGAGGAGCATCGGGCTCCCTGGAAACCTCGATCGATCAGGCCGCCGGCTCTTTTCTGCGCTCTTACTCGTTGAAACTGACAACCGAAAATATCTCCACGTCGGGGTACGCTTTTTTGATCTTTTCGATTCCCTTGAGGAAGGCTAGGTCGACGAGGGCGGCGAATCCGACCACCTTCCCGCCGAGTTTCTGAACGAGCTCGATGGCGCTGATCGACGATGATCCGGTGGCGATCAGGTCGTCGACGATGAGGACGCGCTGGCCGTGCCGGACGCTGTCGGCGTGCATCTCGAAGTACTCGACGGCGTACTCGTTGGGAGCTCGGACCGAGACGATCTTACGGGGGAGCTTGCCTTTTTTGCGGATGACGGTCATTCCCAGGCCGAGCCGGTAGGCGGTCGGGGCGGCGAAGAGGAAGCCTCTCGATTCGATCCCGGCGATAAGCTGGGGATTCTTGGTTCTTGCCCAGTCCGCCATCCGGTCGATGACCTGCTTGTAGCAGGCGGCGTCCTCGAGGACGGGAGTGATGTCCTTAAAGCCGATTCCTGGCTTGGGGAAGTCCTTGACTTCACAGATCCTGCTCTTGATCCGGTCAATCATGATCTGGCCTCTCCATCAGAAAGCGGCTTCATTTAAGAATAAAAAAAGGCCCTTGTCAACAATGCATGGACCGGCGTAAGCATCTCCGTTTATGTGCTTCCACTCGGTGCAGGATGCCGCCCATCATAAAGATCACATATTTATAGATACTTCCTGGACCGGCCGGCGCCGCCTTGACTTTCGGCGTTTCCCGGATATATCTTTTCTTGCGAAGTCACAGTCTCAGCCCCCCGATTGACGGAGCGAACACATGCTTGCGGAACAGCTTTTTAGGCTGGAGAAGCATAAGACCACGGTGCGGACCGAGATCCTGGGAGGCGCCACCACTTTCATCACCATGGCGTACATCATCGTCGTCAATCCCGCCATCCTGAGCTTCGCGGGGATTCCCCAGGGCCCGAGCACGGTCGCCACGATCCTGGCGGCGGCCTTCGGCTCTCTCTTGATGGGTTTTTATGCCAACCGCCCCATTGCTGTGGCTCCCTACATGGGAGAGAACGCGTTCATTGCTTTCGGGCTGGCGGCTATGGGGATCGGCTGGCAGCTTCGGCTGGGGGCGGTCTTCGTCAGCGGATTGGCCTTCGCCTTGATCACATTGTTGCGAGTCCGCTCCTGGCTGGCCAATTCCATTTCTCCGAGCCTGAAACACAGCTTTGCGGTCGGGATCGGGTTGTTCCTGGCTTTTATCGGGCTCTACGAGACCGGAATCGTGACGAGTTCTGTGGCCGGCATGGAGCCGGGGGCGTTGCTTCGCGGCGGTTCCACTTTCCTCTCTGCGCCTGATGTGCCCGTGAAGATCGGAGACCTCCGCTCGCCGGAGGTCCTCCTGGCGCTCTTTGGCTTTCTTGTCATCTGTGTTCTGCTCTACCACCGGGTCCGGGGAGGCATCCTGCTGGGAGTCGCGGTCACGGCCGTTCTGGGATATGTGGCCGGCCTGGGAGAAGCCCCGCGAGCCGTCGTGGCGCTTCCCTTCAGCGGCGAATTCAGCTTGGGGGCGATCGCTCTCAAGCTGGATATCTTAGGAATGCTGAAATTGAGCATGCTGCCTATTCTCCTGACGCTTTTTCTCATGGGATTCCTGGACACACTGGGAACGCTGGTCGGAGTGGGTGCGGCGGGCAACATGCTTGATGAAAAAGGGAACTTTCCCGAGATCGAGCGGCCGATGATGGTGGATGCGGCGACCTGCATGTTCAGCGCGCTGGTGGGCACTTCGACCAGCGGCGCTTACATCGAGTCGGCCACGGGCATCCGGGAAGGCGCCAGGACCGGGCTGGCGGCGGTGACGACGGCCGTTCTCTTCCTGGCGTCTCTCTTTTTTATCCCCCTCGTCCAGCCTTTGCAGCATCTCCGTTATGCTTACGGGCCGGCGCTCATCGCCGTCGGCGTGCTGATGTTGGGGTCCATCAAGAGGATCGATTTCGACGACCTGACGGAAGTGGTTCCCTCATTCGTCACCATCGTCATGATGGTCTTCACCTACAACATCGCCAACGGGCTGACGGCCGGGCTAGTCCTCTACCCGGTGTTCAAGGTCCTGGCGGGGCGTTGGAAGGAGCTGAACGGCGGCGCGGTCGTTCTCGGGCTGCTTTGTCTCGTGTATTACATCTTCGGGCTCCCGCATTGATGGCAGCGCTTTCATACATGCGAGGAACGAAGTGACGAAGCGATCTCCACGAGGGAAATTCGGGGGCATGAATCGAATTCTTCGGAATTCGGTATCGTGTCCCTTAAGCTTCTTTGATAGAATCGTGATCGAATAGGAAGGTGCTCTTTTGGATCGCATCGACTGGCGGCTGTGTTTTATTGCCGATTCGGAAGCGTCGGCGGGATGGGATATCCTTCAGCTGATTGCCGAGGCGGTTGAGGGCGGCGCGACACTTATCCAGCTCCGCGGCAAAAAATGGACGAGCCGGGAATTCCTGGATCTGGGGAGGAAGGCAGTCCGGTTTTTACGTCCGAAAAAAATCCCCCTGATCATCAACGACCGGGTGGATATCGCGCTCGCCTGCGAGGCGGATGGAGTTCATCTGGGACAAGACGATATTTCCCTCCCCTATGCTCGAGATATCCTGGGAAAAAACAGGGTCATCGGCATATCCGTTGCCACACCCAAAGAAGCCGAAGCGGCAGAAAAGGGCGGAGCCGAATATGTCGGCGCCGGCCCGGTCTTTGGTACGTTGTCGAAGAAAGATCTGGGGCCGCTCCTGGGTCTGGCCGGCTTGCGGAAAATTCGAGAAAAGATCAAAATCCCAATTCTGGCCATCGGCGGCATATCTGCCGCCAACGCCGCCGATGTCATCTCCGCCGGCGCCGACGGCTTGGCCGTCATCTCAGCTATTGCCTCGGCCGCGAACCCCAAAAAAGCGGCTATTGATATTATCGAATCCATAGGAAAACTCAAGAATCGGGCCCGATAGGTTCCTGTTCCCCCTCTCCCCGACTCTCTCCCGTCAGAGACTGTGTTGGTATTGCTATTTGTCATTGCGACACAGCCTCTCCAAGGAGAGGGTTTGGCTTTGCATTCGACTTCATAAAGAGCACAAATCCATACCTAACTTGTTATGGCTTTGGCGTTCAAGTGGAATCGAAACTGGGGAGAGGTCGAGGGGAAGATTACCTAGAAAATCCCCCTCTCCTCTTTCCTCCCCCTTAAGAGGCTATGTCGTAATTGTGATTTGTAATTGCGAGCGACCGCAGGGAGCGCGGCAATCCCGCCCCTTGGGCCGTCCCGAGAATGGCGAGGGATCTCATCAAGCGGAACTGGTATGCGGTCGCTTTGCTCTTTCGCAATGACATTGCGACACAGTCTCTAAAAGGGCGGAGGAAACGGCCGGACAATCCACATATCCTCCTCCCCTGGTGGGAGGAGGTCGGGAGGAGGGGGATTTTCATAGTTTGCGGGTGCCCTATAGGGCAATGAGGGATTAATGATGATGGCCTACGGCTACGGCATCGAGACTTCGATGATACGCTTGTCTCCCCTGCCCTTCTTTATTTGTACCCGGATCGCGTCGAGGGCGAATGGAATTCTCTCCCCCCACTCCACGATCAGCACTCCCCTGTCCAGGTAATCTTCCCATGCCAAATCCAGGATGTCGGCGCCCTTTTCCAGCCGGTAGAGGTCGAAATGGAAGATCGGATACCGGGCCTCGTAAATGTTCATGATGGTGAACGACGGGCTGCAGACCTGCGCGCAGCTCTTCATCCCCAGGCCGGCAGCGATCCCCTTGGCGAAGATCGTTTTGCCGGCGCCGAGCTCGCCGCTGAGCAGGACGACCTCCCGGCCTTTGAACCGGCGGGCCAATGCCTTCGCCAGGCGAAACGTCTCCTCTTCGGAGCGCGTGATCACCTCTTGGGCCGGCGCTATTTTTTTCACCCTCTCCCTCCCCTCTCCCATCCAGGGCGAGGGACATGAACCGAAACCCTCTTCATTAGGCCTCGACTTCGTCTTCCAACGTCTTGGCCGCCCGGGGCAGAAAGTGGATGAGATCGCCGGCGACGAGCGCCCTCTCCCCGATCTTCTCGACGGCCAGGTCTCCGCTAAGGCCGTGAAGATAGACCGCGGCCAACGCCGCCCGCAACGGGTCCTTTTCCTGCATCAGAAAGCTGGCGATCATGCCGCTGAGGACGTCTCCCGATCCTCCAGTGGCCATCCCCGGGTTTCCGGTGGGGTTGATGAAGGTCCGGCCGTCGGGGGTGCAAATCAGCGTCCTGTATCCTTTGAGGATAAGATACACACGATGCTTTTGGGCGAACGCCGGGGTAAGCTCGAGCTTCCGCTTGATCACCTCGCGGAGAGGAAGATCGACGAGACGAGCGAATTCTCCCGGATGAGGCGTCAGGATAGCCGTTTTCGGCAGCCGCTTCAGGAGCTCCGGATTTATAGACAAGATGTTCAACCCGTCGGCGTCGATGATCAGGGGAAGCTTGATCTCCGGCATAAGCTTCGCCAGGAACTCGGCTGTCGAGCCCTGAGTAGAGATCCCGGGCCCGACAAGCAGTGCATCCTTCCCCTTGACCAGCCGTCTCGCCTGAGGCAGGGCTTCAGCGGCGATCGTCCCTTCGTCCGTTTCCGTCAGCGGCTCGGTCATGAGCTCCGCCATCCCCCTGGCGACCATAGGGAGACAGCTCCGAGGCGTCCCGACCGTGACCAGTCCTGCACCCGTCTTCAGGGCTGCTTTGGCCGCCATCACGGCCGCGCCCGTCTTTCCGAAGGACCCGGCGATAATAAAGAGGTGCCCATAGGTCCCTTTATGGGAATCTTTCTTTCGCTTTTGGAACGACCCCAACAGATCCTGCTTTTCCACCATTTCCAACTTCAGCCTGGGGGAATCGAAAAGCGGCCGTGGGATACCGATATCCGCGACCATGAGCTCCCCGACCCACTCCTCGGCCGGCGGGAGGACATGGGCGATCTTGGGCGCCGCCAGGGTCACGGTGACGTCCGCCCTGACGGCCGGGCCGATGATCTCGAAGCTGTCCGAGGATAGTCCCGACGGGATGTCCACGGCCAGCTTGAAGGCCGCCGACTTATTGATATCTTCGATCGCCCGGGCATAAAGCCCCGCGGCCGGCTTGGTCAGGCCGGTCCCGAAAATAGCATCGATGATGACCGAGGCATCTTTCAGCCGCCTCTGCTGGGTCTTCCAGTCCGCTTCCGACTTGATCTCCTTGACCGGCAGGCCGATCTTCTCGGCGATTCCCAGGTTCAAGGCGGCGTCGCCCCGGATCTCTTCTCTGGACGCAAGAAGGAGGACCTGGGGAGTCATCCCATAGTTCCAGAGGTGGCGGGCGATGACCAGGCCGTCGCCTCCGTTGTTTCCTTTGCCGGCGACGATGACGATCTTGTCTTCGTCGACATAGGGAAGGATGAGCGTCTGGAGGAAGCGAAAGATCTGTAGACCGGCATTTTCCATCAGCACGGGGCCGGGGATGCCAATCTCCTCGATGGTCAAGCGGTCGATCTCTTTCATTTGGGCTGAAGTTAGGATTTTCATGGGCGCTCCATTTATCCTAAATTCTACCAAATAATCAGACGAGATAACATATACCTCGAGCTCAATTGCTTTTAGGGCGGCTTTATGATAATTTTTGAGTTTAGAAACGCCCCTGAACGGAGGTTCTCATGAGCATCAAGATCGGAATCAACGGGTTCGGGCGGATCGGCCGGAACCTCTTCCGCGCTTCTTTCCAGGACCCTGGGCTGGAATTCGTCGCCGTCAACGATATCACCGACGCCAATACCCTGGCCCACCTTCTTAAATATGACTCCATCCTGGGCCCGTTCAAAGCCGAAGTCAAATCCACGGCGGACGCGATTGTCGTCAACGGCAAGGAAATCAAGGTCTTCGCCGAAAGGGACCCCGCGAATATCCCCTGGGACAAGCTGGGTGTCACGGTCGTCGTCGAGTCGACCGGTATGTTCAAGAAAAAGGACGAAGCGCTCAAGCACATGCGGGGGAGCGTTAAAAAAGTCATCTTCTCCGCCCCCGCCACCGACCCTGATACGACCATCGTCCTGGGGGTTAACGAACACACCTACGACCCGGCCAAACACCACGTCCTTTCCAACGCCTCCTGCACGACCAATTGCCTGGCTCCGGTCGCCAAGATCCTTCACGAGACCTTCGGCATCGAAAAAGCCTTCATGACCACCATCCATTCCTACACCAACGACCAGCGGATCCTGGACCAGCCCCATAAAGACCTGCGCCGCGCCCGGGCTGCGGCCGTTTCCCAGATCCCGACAACGACCGGCGCGGCCAAAGCGGTCGGGCTGGTCCTGCCGGAACTCAAGGGAAAGATCGACGGGATCGCTATCCGCATCCCCACCCCGAACGTCTCGCTCGTCGACCTGGTCGCCCTGCTCAAGCAGAAAACGACCGACAAAGAAGTCAATGCCGCCTTCAAAAAGGCCGCCGAGGGCGAGCTCAATGGTATCCTTGCCTGCTCCGAAGAGCCGCTCGTCTCGGTCGATTTCATGGCCAACCCCCACTCCGCCATCGTTGACGCCGAGTACACCAAGATGGTCGATGAGAACCTAGTCAAGGTGCTGGCCTGGTACGATAACGAGTGGGGCTATTCCTGCCGGCTGCGCGACCTGATCAAGTACATCTCCCGGTGAGCGCGATGAAGCGGCTCGAGGACATTCCCTTTGCCGGGAAGACAGTCTTTCTCCGGGTCGATTTCAATGTCCCCTTGAACGAACAGGGCGAGATCCGGGACGACACCCGCATCCGGGCTTCCCTGCCCACGATCAATTACCTGTTGCGAGAGAAGGCCAAGCTGGTCATCGCTTCCCACCTGGGAAGGCCGAAAGGCAAGGTGGACCCAAAGTTGAGCCTGCGACCGGTGGCCAAGAAGCTCAGCGAGCTCATCGGCAGGGAGGTCGTCCTGGCGCCGGCCGTGATCGGCGATCAGGTCGAAAGGCTCAAAAAGGGACTCCAGGACGGCCAGGCTCTGTTGCTCGAGAACGTCCGTTTCGAGGCCCAAGAGACAACCAATGATGCCGGTTTCGCCCGGAAGCTGGCCCAGGGCATCGACATCTACGTCAACGACGCTTTCGGCTCCTGTCACCGTACCCACGCCTCCGTGGTGGCAATCACTCAATTCGTCAAGGCCAAAGCGGCCGGCTATCTCCTCCGGAAGGAGGTGGAATACCTCAGCCGAGCCGTCCACTCCCCCGAAAAACCTTATGTCGTCATCCTGGGGGGGGCTAAGGTCTCCGATAAGATCGCCGTCATCGAGAACCTCCTCGACAAAGCCGACCACATCCTGATCGGCGGGGCCATGGCCTATACGTTCTTCAAAGCCCAGGGCTTCGAGGTCGGCAGGTCGCTGGTCGAAGAGGACAAGACAGAGCTTGCCCTCGAGATCCTGGAGAGGGCCAAGACCAAAAAGGTCGACCTCGTTCTTCCCAGCGACCATCTGCTGGCGACGGCCAAGGAAAAGGACGCGGCGACGGAAATCGTCTCTTCCTTCCCCTTCCCGGCCGACTGGATGGCGGTGGACATCGGACCGGAAACCATCCGGAGATATTCCGATATCGTCGCCACGGCCAGGATGGTCGTCTGGAACGGGCCGCTGGGTGTTTTCGAGATCGACAAGTTCGCCGGGGGGACGATGAGGATCGCCGAAGCGGTCGCGGCCGCCAAGGCCATTACGATCATCGGCGGCGGCGATTCTATCGCAGCCGTCACGAGGGCGGGTGTCAGCAGCAAGATCACCCACATTTCTACCGGCGGCGGCGCCTCGCTGGAGTATCTGGCGTTTGGAACTCTGCCCGGAATCGATGCTTTGAAATAATTTACAGGGAGAAGTCAACATGGCCAAAAAGCCCCCCTTTATCGCCGGGAACTGGAAGATGCACATGACCATTCCCGAGACCATAGACCTGGCCACGGCGATCGTCAAGGCCTCGACCGAACTCCCCGAGGCGGAGATTGTCCTGGCGCCGCCCTTCACGGCGCTCAGCGAAGCGTCCAAGGTTCTGGACGGAAGCTCTGTCCAGCTGGCGGCCCAGAACCTTTACTGGGAGGACAAGGGGGCCTTCACGGGGGAAGTCTCGGCCCCGCTCCTGAAGGACGCCGGCTGCCAGTATGTGATCATTGGTCATTCCGAGAGGCGACAATATTTTGGAGAGACTGACATCGGTGTGAACAGGAAGATCAAGTCCGCCTTCAAGTCCGGAATCTTCCCCATCGTCTGTATCGGCGAGTCGCTGGCGGAGCGAGAGCGCGGAGAGACGATGGACGTCGTTTCCCGGCAGCTCAAGGGCGGGCTGGAAGGCGTCGCGAGCGAGGGTTTCGAGCCCATTATCATCGCCTACGAACCCGTCTGGGCCATCGGGACGGGCAAAACCGCCACCCCGGCCCAGGCGGAGGAGGTCCATACCCATATCCGGAAAGAGTTGGCCCGGCGGTATGGAAATGGACCGGCCGAGTGTGCTATAATCCTCTACGGCGGCTCGGTCAAACCGGCGAATGCGTTTGCCCTGCTGAGCGAAAGAAACATCGACGGTTTTCTCGTCGGGGGCGCGTCGCTGGAAGCTGAGTCGTTCGTCCAGAGCGTTCGAGAGGCTATTAGAGCTTATAAGGAAAAGAAGTGACGACGATACTTATCTCGATTCATGTTTTGGTCTGTATCATCCTGATCCTCGCTGTTCTTCTCCAGTCGGGCAAAGCGGCCGACCTGGCCGGCGCCTTCGGTGGAGCGGGCAGCCAGACGGCTTTCGGGCCGCGTGGAGCGGCGTCCCTTCTGTCCAAAGTCACGACCTTCGGCGCCGTTCTCTTCATGCTGACGTCGATGGCGTTATGGATCCTCTCGGCCAAGGGTGACCGGTCGGTCGTCAGCGGCGAGAAAGAGGCGCCGGCGGCAGCGGATAAGCAAAAGGATGCGTCCGCCCCGGAGACCGAGAAACAGGCGGTCACTCCGACGACCCAGACGCCACAGCCCGAGGCTCAGAAACAGCCGCCCGAGGCGAAGAAGGAAGAGCCTCCGAAAAAAGAGACCTCCCCGGATATTAAAAATTAGAATACCGGGAAAACCTCCCGATTGAATGCCGAAGTGGTGGAATTGGCAGACACGCTAGCTTGAGGGGCTAGTTCCTGGTATACGGGAGTAGGGGTTCGAGTCCCCTCTTCGGCATTTCCCCATTTTTAATCCCCATGATCAAGGTCCAGAAGATCTAGGTTTTGCCCTTTGATCTCGCCTTCAACTTCTCTTTCGGCCGGCATCGATCGATTCTTGAAGAAGTCTTTGGTCTTGCGGTTTATCTTTTCCTCCCTGCTCCACCGTCCCGTTTTTTCTTTGCTATAATGATCGAGCCATGAAGAAACGCCGGTTCTTGGTCATCGCCCTTATTCTGGCCTTGGGCCTGATCATTTTCGGGGTGGTGATCAAGCTCTTTCTCCAGAAGCCGAATTTCTCCAAGCTCAGAGCTGGCCAAGATTATAATGTCATCCTGATCACCCTGGACACGACCCGGGCCGACCGCCTGGGCTGCTATGGATTCCGCAACATCGAGACGCCGGCCATCGACCTCCTGGCCTCCCGAGGAGTCCGCTTCGAAAAATGCTACGCTCAGACGCCGCTGACGCTCCCCTCCCATACCTCGATCCTGACAGGGACACTCCCGCTTTTCCATGGGGTCAGGGACAATGGCGGGTTCATCGTCCCCTCCGAGCTCAAGACCATGGCTGAGCTTTTCAAGGAAAAAGGGTACGAGACGGCCGCCTTCGTAGCCGCCTACGTCCGGGATTCCAAGTGGGGTCTGGACCAGGGATTCGATTATTATTTCGACCAATTCGACCTGAGCAAGTTCAAGAAGATCTCGTTAGGTACGGTCCAGCGTCCGGCCAACGAAGTCATGGATGAGGCCCTCCTCTGGCTGGAGAAAAAGAAGGGCGGAAAATTCTTCGCCTGGATCCATCTCTATGACCCCCCACACACCCTACGAGCCTCCGCCGCCGTATAGCAGCGAATATGCAAATCATCCCTACCTCGGGGAGATCGCTTTTACCGACTCCCAGGTCCTCCGCCTTTGGCAGTTCCTAGGGGCCAACGGGCTCGATCGGAATTCCTTCCTTATCATCGCTGGAGACCACGGAGAAAGCCTGGGTGAGCATGAGGAAGGCAGCCATGGATTCTTTGTTTACCAGGCTGCCATCCACGTCCCTTTGATCTTCACCGTGCCGTTCGGCCGCTTCCACGGGCTTTCCTCGGCCAGGGTGACCACCCTTGCCGATATCCTGCCGACAGTCTGTGAACTGGCCGGCCTTCCCATCCCCGAAGAAGTGCAGGGGAAAAGCCTGCTGACGTTCTTTTACCGGCCGGGCCGAGAAAACGGCTCTCTGGCCTAAAGCGAGACGTTCTATCCCCGCTACCATTATGGATGGTCGGAACTCAAGAGCGTCCAGAACAGGAGCCACAAGTTGATCCTGGCTCCCGTGCCCGAGCTTTACGATATAGTCCAAGACCCTGGGGAGCAAAAGAACCTGGTCTATCTCCAGAAAAAGGTCTATGAAGACTTGAACGCTGAGGCCGAGTCCTTCATCCAGGAAAACAGCCTGAACGCCTACGAGACCGACTACTCGAAGATTGATGAAGAGACACGGGAGAAACTGGCCGCCCTGGGCTACATCGGCTCATTCTCGGACCCGGCTAAGCTTGAGGGGAAAAAACTGGCCAATCCTAAGGAAAAGATCGGCGTCTTCAACGAACTGAGCCGGGCCAGAGAGATGGGAATGGGCGGCCGGCCGGATGAGGCGATCAGGATCATCCAGGGAATCATCGCCACCGATCCCGACATCACCGACGCCTATTTCTCGATCGGCAACATCTATTTTCAGCAGAAGAAATATGCGGAGGCGATCGATTACTTCAAGCAGGTTCTGGGCCGCAAGCCGGATGACACCTTTGCCGCCATCAACGTCGCCCTTTCCTACGAGGGAATGGGGAAATTCGACGAGGCGGAAAATTTCCTCCTCGACTATCTCACCAAGGGTTTCCAGGACCCTCAGTTCTACGTCATGCTCGGCAACATGAATTTCCTTCAGAAAAAGTATGACCGGGCCATTCCCTACTTTGAGAAATGCATCTCCCTCAATGCGGATTCCGCCGGATCCCACAACATGCTGGCCGCCGTCTATGTCGTCAAGGACGATCCGGACCGGGCGGCCCAGCACATTCAGCGGGCCATCGAGCTCAACCCCCGGCTCTCCACTGTCTACTACAATCAGGCGCAGATCTATGAAAAAGAGGGGAAGCTTCAGGAGGCCGAGGCCGCCTACCTCAAGGAGCTGGAGCTCTCACCCAAACACTTCAAGTTCATGTACAACTTATCCCGGCTCTACAGAGTGATGGGCAACACCGACCGGGAATATGAATACCTGCAGAAGTGCCTGGAAACCGAACCCAATTTCCCCCTCACCTATTTCTATCTGGGCCGGATCTACCTGAACCGGGGAGAACGGTACCAGGACGCCATCGATCTCATCAAAAAGGGTATCGAACTCAAGCCCGAAAAGGGCGATCTTCCGCTCGGGTATTTCCTTCTGGCCGATCTATATAACAGGCTGGGCGACAATGCCCGGTCCCTGGAATATGCCGAAAAGGGACAATCTCTGGCTCAGCCCAACGCGCGCTAGTCGTGGGCGAGTCTGATGTCTAAGTCCGGCTGGCCACCCAGAGGGAAAAATCCGCTTCCTTCATGGCGCCGCTCGTCCGGTCTCGTTCCGTCCCCTTGAAGAGAATGACGAAAGTGGGGACCGCCCGGATCCCGAATTGGGCCGCCAGACGTGGGTTTTTGTCCGTGTTCACCCTGACGACCATGATTTGTCCCGCCCTCCTCTTGGCCAGACTTTCGACGATCGGGTCCATCATCAGGCAGGGGCCGCAGGTCGGCGAATAAAAATCGACCAGGACCGGGAGGCCGGAGTTCTGGAAAAAGGTGAAAGCCGCCTGTTCGGAAGGCTCGAGGATGGTGCCCGGGACCAGCAGGGGGTTCCGGCAGCGGCCGCAGACAATTTTTTTTTCGGCCGCGTCCAGGGGGAAGTTGTTGGTCGCACCGCAGTGGGCGCAACTCACTTTCACTTTCTCGGTCATCGCGCTTTCTTTCACTTCAGCCGGACCGGGTAAGGCGGAATCGGCGGGATCGCGACCTCCCCGGTCTTGAGCTCTTCCAGAATCACCTGGATAGCCTTGTTGAGTTGCTCGTCGATGCCGGAGAATTCCTTGGCCGGGTCATTGTCCACATAAATGTCGGGTTCAACACCGACACCCTCCATGATCCAGGTTTTGCCGTCCAGGCCGAACGGCGCAAACTCCGGCTTGAACAGCTGACCTCCGTCGAGGAGGGGCAGCGAGCCGCGTATGCCGACGACACCTCCCCAGGTCCTCTTGCCGATGAGTTTCCCGAGCCCGTAGCGTTTGAAGCGGTAGGGAAAAATGTCCCCGTCGGAGGCGGAAAACTCGTTCATCAGACAGACCTTGGGTCCTAGGAGAAGGCCGTCCGGGTCAGGCCGGGCGATGGTGTCGCGGGACATTTCGAACATGGCGATTTCTCTCCGCAGCCGCTCGATGATCATCGGGGAGACGCTGCCTCCCCCGTTGCCGCGGACATCGATGATGAGAGCCTTCTTTCGGAGCTGAGGGTAGAAGTGTTTGACAAACTCGTTCAGCCCCCCCACGCCCATATCGGGGATATGGATATAGCCGACCCGGCCCCCGGTCGCCTTGTCCACCTTCTCGATGTTCTCCTGGACCATGGAGTAATAATAGAGCGGCTGCTCGTTCTCGATGGGAACGACGACGATATCCCGGCTCCCCTTCTTCTCCGGCCGGGCGTTGACCTTGAGTGTGACCTGTTTTCCCACCTGGTTGAGAAGAGCTCCCCACATATCGTTAAGCGTGTTCGTGGGTGTGCCGTTGATGGCGATGAGATACTCCCCCTCCCTGACATTGACGCCGATCTCGGTCAGGGGCGAGCGGAGCGTCCGGCTCCAGTTCTGGCCGCGCAGGATCTTGGCGATTTTGTAGCAGCCGGTCTGAGCGTCCCGCTCGAACTGGGCACCCAGCATCCCGACCTTGACTTTAGGCGGCACCGGCATCTCGCCGCCTCCGACATAGGTATGTCCGGCGCTCAATTCGCCGATCATTTCGCCGATGACGTAGGTCAGGTCGGCCCGGTGGTTGACTGATTCGGCCAGAGGCCTGTAGCGATCCCTCATGACCTCCCAATCGACGCCGTGCATGTTGGGCGCATAGAAGAAATATTTCATCTGGCGCCAGCATTCCTCGAAGATCTGGTTCCACTCGGCCCTGAGGTCGAGGGTCACCTCCATCTGGGAGAGGTCGAGCTTCTCCTCGATCTTGAGGGGCGATTTGGGCAGGTCGATGATGGCGTAGGCGTCGTCCTTGGCCACCAGCATTTTTTTCTGGTCAGCCGAGATTTCATAGCCGTCGATCGTCCCCAGCTCTGTCTCTTTCTTCTCGGCCAGGTCGTATGTCCTCAAGGACGACTGCCTCTCCCGGTCTCGCCTCCTCTGGTAGTAGATGGAGTCACCGACGGACACGATCTGACCGTAGCCGGCGGCGTCGATGGGAAGGCCGATCAGGCGGGACTTGAGCCCGTCCGGGTCGACCTTGAGGATCACTTCCTTCTTGGCTTCATCCGGGTTTGCGTCTTCAGATTTGGCCTTTTCCTTTTTTGCTTTTTCGTCGGACTTCAAGGCCGGTTTCTCGACCTCTTTCTTCACTTCCACCTCATCGCTTTTCGGTTCGAACGGCGATTTGGTATCGGCGGCCAGGGTGACGCAGTAGATCCGAGACATGGCGCCATAAACATGGTTGTATTCGGTCCGGCTGAAAACCGGGCTGAAATCCCGGTCGGAGACAAAGAAGAGATACTTGCCGTCGGCGCTGAAACAGGGGTTGTATGAAGCGTACCAGCCGTCGGTCACCTCGAACGTTTTCTTGGTGTCCAGGGAATAGAGATAGACTTTCGGCATGCCCACGACTTCGGGCTTGGCGTAGGCGACCCAGCGGCTGTCGGGAGACCAGCAGAAGGTCATGATCTCGCCGATCTCCGCCCTGGCGACCGTGACGACTTCTTGAGTGGCGACATCGAGATAGTTCAGCCGGAGCAGCTTGTCATCCCACATGATATTCTTGCTGTCGGGAGACCAAAAGAGATCGTACTTGTAAGTGTCGGCATTCTTCGTGACCTGCCGCGCCTCACCTTGGCCGTCCTGGGGCATGATGTAAATTTCGTCCTCTCCGGTCCTATCGGAGACAAAGGCGATTGAACGGCCATCCGGCGACCATTTGGAATTCCGCTCGTGGACGCCGGGAGTTTGGGTCAGGTTCCGGGTATTGCCGTTCTTGGCGGGCACAGTGAAAATATCGCCCCGGGCTCCGAACAGGGCCCGCTTGCCGTCGGGAGCGATCTCGAAGTTCGTAACCTTGTCCCCGACCTTGGCCAGCCTGGAGCGGCCCGACAGGAGGTCGTCAGCGATTATAACCGAGACCTTGGCCGCTTGGCCGGAGGCGAGGTCGAAGCGGTAGATATAGCCGCCGTTCTCGAAGACGATGGCGTTCGGCCCGAGGGAAGGGAACTTGATATCATAGTCCGTGAAATTCGTGAGCTTTCTGGTGTCCTTGGTCGCGAGGTCGTGGGAATACAGATTCATCCGCCGGGTCTCGTCGCGGTCGGAGAGGAAGTAAATCGTGTTGCCGCTCCACATCGGAATGATGTCCAGGGCAGGGTTGTCGGTGATGTTCTCGGTGGTCTTTCTCTCGAAATCGTAGATCCAGATGTCATCGGCCATGCCCCCGCGATATCGTTTCCAGGTCCGGAATTCGCGGAAGATGCGGTTGTAGGTCAGCCTCTTATCGTCGGGTGAGAAGGAGCAGAAGCCGCCGCGTGGAAGCGGGAGCTGGGTGGGCGTGCCCCCTTTCGCGGGGACGAGATAGAGCTGGCCGAGGAAGTCATTCCATTCCCACATGCGGGAGCGGAAGACAATGTTCTTTCCGTCGCTTGTCCAGCCCATGACCAGGTTGTTCGGTCCCATCCGGTCGGAGATGTCGTCGCGGCCGAGGCTCGGTGTGTAGGTCAAGCGTCTGGGGACTCCGCCTTCAGCCGGGATAAGATAGACCTCGCGGTTGCCGTCGTATTCGCCGGTGAAGGCGATACTCCTGCCGTCTGGGGAAAAGCGGGCAAAAGCCTCATATCCCTCGTGGGTGGTCAGTTTCCGGGCGATTCCTCCGGAAAGGGGGACGGAATAAAGGTCGCCGGCATAGCTGAAGACGATCTGGTCGTTGGAAATAGCCGGGAAACGGAGGAGGCGGGCTTCCTGCGGCGCGTAAGCATTAAGGGCCAGAAAGGAGAGGACTAATAGAAAGGTCGATACGATCTTGAAAAAGGGTTTCATCGAACATCCCTCCTGGAGATATGAGAGTAGGTCATGGCGCAAACAGAAGTCAAAATATACCAGATTAGAGGCTCAGGGACAACTTGGAGTCAACGTCCTCCCCCCGCTTGTAGGGGAGGATTGAGGAGAGGGGGAGATAAATTTACCTAGGCCGCCTTGGTGGCCAGGAGGAGGGCTTTTCTTTTCGACTCCGGGAATCGCTCGACGGCATAGCGGAGGGTCGTTCGCGGGATGGACGGGCCGAACCGGAGCAGGAATTTCTCAAGCCTCACCATGTCCGTCTTCCCGGCCTCGCGCAGAAGCCAGCCATTGGCCTTCTGGATGAGATCATCGCCGTCGGCGAAATGGGAGTGTGCGACTTCATAGATCGCATCGAGATAGCCTGGTTTCTTGGCCAGTTTGATGAAGGACACGATCGAGGCCCGCCGGACCCAGCGGTTCGAGGATTTCACCCAATCCTTGATGGCTTTGAGCAGGTCCGGATATTTTTCCAGTAGCGCCCCCACCGAGTTAGGGCAGAGGACATCCACCAGGGCCCAGCTGTTGCAATAGTCGGCTCTCAGCCAGCCTTCGATCGTCGAGAAAGCCGATCTCGGGAAGGTCTTCCGGTATCTTTCGAAAGTCAGGATACCGAGGGCTCTGACCTCGTGGTAGGGGTTCTTGAGCATGATGGCGCAAAAATCCGTGGCCTCCTCAATTCCCCACCCCACCCTGACCTTTTGATAGACTTCCCGACTCACTTCCCTCAACTCGGGAGCCGATATCCCGAGGAAACGGGCCTTATCCTTGAAATATCTCTGGGCGCCGGCGGCTTTGACCGGGTCGGCCAGTCTTTTCAATAGCCGGAGACACTCATCGGCCATCTGTCGAGGGGAAAGCTTAGAGGCGACCATCTGATCGCGCGGCGATTTTGGCAAGGAGGGTGACTCAGTAATCGAAGGTGATCAGGCCGACCTTGTTGGCCAACTGCTCGCGAACGGCCTCTTTGGTGATCTTGTTTTCTTTCTCGGCCTTGATGGCCTTGAAAAGCTCATAGGTCGTCAACAGGCCGTTCCCGTCCTTGGCGGCTTCGCCGATCTGGTTTTCTGTGAAGGGAACCTCTCTGAGCTTGGCTTCGGTCTGGACGAAGTAGTTGCCGACGAGGAGGGCTTTCAGCTTGGTGTTATTGAACTCCTGCATGCGCCGGCCCTTGAATCTCTGCAGCAACAGGCAATCCTCTTCTGCCGCCCCGACCTTTCCGCTCCTGACCATGATCATGGTGAGAGGAGCGTCCCGGATGAGCTTTTCGATCGACCTCTCATCCTCGTCCAGAAGCCAGATGTCCTCCTCCGGGACCCGGATGACGCGCTTCCAGTATTCGTTGACGTCGACGACGTTGGTCCAGTTGAGATATTTGAATGCCTTGATCACGGCCTGCTGGAGGTCTTTCCCTTTGGCGGTCAGCAGCTTGTTGAACGGTTCCTGCTCGGTCGACTTGATGTCTTCGATCTTTTCTTCCAGCTCGCGCATCGTCTGGCGGTGGCGCGCGTTCGCCTCTTCCATCTTCTTGAAGACATCCAAGAGCCCGGGGAAGATATAGTCGGAAGAGTCCAGCCAGTTCACCCCTTCCTCTACTGTGAGCTGGGGTGCGATCTCGGGGAGAATTTGCTCTAATACGAAAACGGCCACTTCGACGTTTTTCTCTCCGAACCAGGGCAGCAACAGATATAACCCCTTGCCCTTGCGGAGCATGACGGAGATCGGGCGGTTACGGAAGCTTTCGGCCAGGACCAAAAGTTCGCCATCGGCGGGAGGGTCCCACTCCCCGAGGTGGATAACCTTTCCCAGGCTGTTGCTTGCCGGGAAAAGCTCGAAGGCATGGGAGACAAAAGCGCGGAACTGGAGGAACAGGCTGCTGAACGGCTCACCCTTGATCTCGACGATCTTGTCGGGCAGCTTGTTTTCCTCGAACTTGAGATGAGGGATATCGCCGATCACGTTATTGAGGTGGTATTCCCGGCAGTCTCCGATGAAACAAATGATCGCGCCGCCGTCGGAGACGATCCTTTCGAACTCAGCGGCGTCCCCGGCATGGAGTCCGGTCGCTTCATTGTTCAGGCTGGCTTGATAGAAGACGATCCGGCAATCCTGGGGCGGGTGGAGGCTCTCGACCCGGCCCGTCTTCCAGTTCGTTTCCTTGAGCTCGACGTCGAACGACTTGGCCAGGAGCTGCCGATATTCGGTTTCCTCGAAGTCGATTAATAGAATTTTAGCCATAATACCATCCCCTTGATTTAGTCGCGAATTGACTTGAAATTCGGAACACGGATTTTCCGAGCGAAAACCAGATCGAATTCTTTATATAAAAAACCCGAGGATTAGTCAACACTTATTCCATCGACCCGATCAGATAGCTGACTCCCCCGACCCCGGCGGCTATGGCGGACAGGAGAGCTCCGGGAAGACGGCCCGCCCTGAAGATGCGCAGAATAAAGAGAGCGCGCCCGGAGGGATTTGAACCCCCGACCTTTGGATTCGAAGTCCACCGCTCTATCCGCTGAGCTACGGGCGCGCATCATGTCTAATTGACTGAAATAGCTGAAGTTACAGGCCCTGTCGTTTCGGTGTCCGGTTTTTCCGGGAAATTTTTGTCACAAATATGTAACAAATTTCCCGTTTTGACCAGAGAGCCGACCGCCATTCGCATCGTCTGTTCGTCCGTGTGGATGTACCTTTGAGTGATCAGAAGGCTGCTGTGTCCGAGCAGTTTCCGCAACGTCCCAACATCCACTCCGTTCCTAACGAGCCGGCTGGCAAAAGTGTGACGCAGGTCATGGAATCTCAATCCCTCGATCTTGGCTTTCCTGCAGCCCGTCTTGAACGACCGCTTGGTTTCCTTGAAACGATTGCCGGAGTCGGGATTCGTGAAGACGTACTCCTCTCCCCTCTTCCTGGGCCTGGATAGCATTTCTCTCAGCTTTTGGTTCATCGGAACGATCCTTGTCTTTCCGCTCTTCGTGAACACGACCTTGATTATGCCCGACTTCATATCAACATTCGCCCATTTGAGGTTCAGGATTTCTCCTAGCCTCATTCCGGTGTTGAGGGCAAAGGTGACGATATCCCGCATGTGATTGCAGCAGCTGTTGATAAGGCATTGTTCCTCTTCATCGGTGAGGATCCTCTCCTTGAGGTTATCGGCCTCAGAAAACATCCTGACCTTCCTCGCAGGATTCGATTCCATGTAGCCTTCCTCAATCGCCAGGTTGAACATCCTCTTGAGAAGTGCAAGGTATCTGTTTGTCGTGCTTTTCTTTTTTCCCGCAGTCAGCAGGGACGACCTGAACCTCTCGATTTCCATGGGTGTGACCTGGCGAAGGTCCATTTCTTTGAAGTGCTTCTTCAACTTGTTCAACCTGACCTTGTCGGCTTTCCAGCTTTTCTTTGTGGGCTTGGCATAATCCTCAAGATACTCATCGGCGAAGATGCAGAAGGCAGCTCTCTTCTTTTCGGGCTCCTTAGAAACAACCCTTCTGAGCTCATGATCAGCGTCTTCAAAGCTACTGGCTCTCTTGCAGACTCTCTGGATTCGCTTCCCGGCGTCAGAATAGTCTAGATAGTAACGAGGAATACCCGACCTCGACTTTCTGACATAGATAGCACCATAGCCGAGATTTAAGCGAGATATTGATTTGCCTTTCGGCATCTCGCAATCACCTCCAGCCGGTGTTATACCACCAGCCAAGGAACTGTTCAAGATTGCCCGTTGAAGTCGTTTAATTCCCCCCGTCAACTTCTCGACCTGCCCGATGAAATGGCCACCAAGGTGAACATCGTATTCTACGCCGATCCCTCCGACGCATTCATGAAGGCAATTCTCGAATAATAACTTGTTCGTCATGGATATCGTGAAGCCCTACCTCGACTGCGGCAAACCCCGAGCGTGGATTGTCCGAATGCGCACTCCGATGCTGTCCGTAATAATATTATAACTCTCCCCGTGTGCCAAATGCGTGCCAAAAAATGCTGAAAAGCGCTGAAAGTTACGGTTTGGGACGGAAGACCAAAAAATGAAACGGACCTAAGTTATCAGGGGAAAACCAGGGAATAAGGCTGGCTGGGAAGCCTGGATTCGAACCAAGATTCCATGATCCAGAGTCATGTGCCCGCGCGAGCCAAACACCTCCTTCTATATGCCTTCTGTGGCCATGTGGTATGAACGATTTGGCTAAATGGCGAGGAAATTACGGTATCAGAGCTGGAAGACGAAATAAGGATTCGACTTCTTGTAACCCGCTGAATTACTAGAGAAATAAGGCGGACCGGAGGAGGGAATCGAACCCACATCCGAGTCGCCCCGCAACGGAGCCGAACGCACCAGCATGTAACAAAAAAACGCTGGGCCCATACTACCCTAGCCATCCCCCCTTTTCATGCTACATCTATATGGGGAGAAATGGCTTGCATTTTGCTGAACTAACATAAGTTACGGACTCCTTGGATTTTGACAATTAGCCTTTCTAGCTAAGATCTATATTGCTAGTCTTATCCAACTACAGGTGATAAGATAATCCCGTCAGTTCAATTCAAAGGAAATAAACATGGCATCCTTTTTAGCCGATTTTCCTGTTGGATCTTTATGGAAACGGTCAAAGATACAAGATCGTCTTGGAGGTCAGAGGAGGAGCGGAATCTCAACTCCCGCCGGCAAGCCTTATATCCTCCGCTTCAGCGGCCCCGCAGGTGAGGAATTTGGCTACGAGGATGGCTGGAAGGAAGATGGTTTTTTTCATTTGTCGGGTTAAGGGCAGGTGGGAGACATGAAATGGGAACGGGGGAACAAAGCCATCCGTGACCATTCTGAAAACCAGAAAACTCTCCTGCTTTTCGAGACCACCAAGGATGATAAACGCCGTTTTAATGGGCAAATGACATATGTAGACTTTTACAACAAAACTCTCCCTGATAAATTAGGCCAAGCCCGCCTGGGCATTATCTTTAAATTGGCGAGAGTTGATGCCTCCGCCGGAGATGAAGCGGTAGGCCCAGAATCAAAGACGGCCCTCGGTTTCATGGCTTCCCGAAAGGCCGCTTTCGAGGCGTCCCAAGGCGTAGCTGAGAAGGCTAAAACGGCCCAAGAGAGGAGGAAACGGAGCCAGATAGTCTCAAGATACGTCCAGGAAAGAGCCATGGGCTTTTGCGAGATCTGTGGGTGGGGTGCCCCCTTTGCGAGATCAAGCGGCAAACCTTACCTCGAGTCTCACCACATAACCCAACTTGCTGACGACGGACCTGATTCCCCCCAGGATGTAGCCGCCGCCTGTCCTACCTGCCATCGCAGGATTCACCACGGGGCCGATGGCGACAAGATTAACAAAGCTGCCCACGTGAGAATTCGGAGGGTTGAGGAGGCAATCGACGAAAAATGCCTCAAGGTGGTCACAGCGGCTGTAATCCAGGATGATTCCGGCCGGATCCTTATCGCCCAGAGGAAACATGGTCAGCAGCTCGGCTCGAAATGGGAATTCCCTGGGGGTAAGGTCCAGGCGGGAGAGACTCTCGAGGAGTGTCTGGAGCGAGAGATCCTGGAAGAAATGGGCATAAAGATCAAAGTTACCGGCAGGGCGCTCATGGTAGATCACAAGTATCCCACGTTCGATATAAGGCTCTGTGCTATGAAGGCTGAGATCGTTTCGGGGGATCTGAGTCTTAACGAACACGAAGAAATCACGTGGGTTGAGCCGAAGGACCTCCAAGGCATCGACCTTGCTCCCGCAGATCATCATATTGCAGAAGCACTGGTCAAAGCTACATGATGTTGGATGAACATTAATCATGGCGAATCAACCAGGGGAGGCACCAAAAGAAATGACCCTCCGAGTCGTGACTTGGAACATGAACCATCGTGTGAAGTTGAAAAAGTGTGCCTGGAACTTCCTGCGGTATGAGGTCGCTCCTGACATCGCCCTGGTGCAGGAGGCCCATCCGCCCGATGACCTGGGCGAAGGTGAGCGATTTGTCTATCCGGAGATAGAGGAGATAAGGGGCAAGATAGGTGCCTCTGGGATCTGGAGCCGGGCTCTGCCGATCCACCGTATAGGCATTACAACGGCCCTCCCCGATGCGTTGGTCGCCGCCACCTTCACCTTGCCGAAATCGGAGACTCGGTTCCACGTTATCAGCATGTACGGAACCTTTGATGAGACTTCGCATGTCACACCCAATCTTCACAGGATGATCTCCGATCTGCACCCTGTGTTCACTAGCAGGGCGAGTAGAGAAAGAATCATCCTTGGCGGGGATTGGAATATCGACCCGAAATACAACGAGAATTACCCCAGTTCGGCTCCCCTCCACAGGATCGTGCTAGAGAGGCTCGAGGATCCATTTTATGGCCTTCAGAAATGCAATAAGGAGTCTCTCAGGACGATTAACCACGGAAGCAAGTTCTCGTACCAGGACGATTACATCTACGTCAGTAAATGGCTCATCCGCAGACTGATTTCCTGCGATGTGGTCAAAGTGAACTTCCCCCCATTCTTTGGACAGAAAAGTGGGGCAAGGAAGGTGCATCGTAGCCGGTCCCTTTCGGGACTTTGTTGAACACGGGACGACCGGAATAAGCGGATTTTCCGCGTCGTCCGAAAAAACATCCCTCCAGGA
>DATKXS010000077.1:0-28234 GCA_035528895.1 Candidatus Desulfaltia sp. | reverse complement strand
CCACTATTTCGACGTGCTCAAGGCCCTGTTCAATTTCGCGGCCGAGAAAAAGCTCTGGTCCGTCGAGAACCCGATCCGGGAGGTGACGCCCTACGTTGTCGACCAGAAGCGCCGGGCCTATTCCCTCGACGAGATCAAGCGGATCATCACGGCCGCCGGCCGGGTCGAGCGCGAGGCCGGGGCCCGGGCGGAGATGCAGAAAATTGCAAAGTCGATCGTCCTTCTCCTCCTCTATACGGGGATGAGGATGGGCGAGCTCCTCAATCTCCGGTGGTCGAACGTCGAGAAGGACAAGATCGTCCTTCGCCGCACGGAGACGAAGTCGCGCAAAGAAAAGGTCATCCCGATCACAGGCCCGGTCGCCCGGATCCTGGCCGCGCTCTCGAAGCGGCGCCGGGATGACTACGTCCTCCCGCTCCGCCGGCGCGGCGGCGAGATGAAGGCCGGCTGGGCCGACAGTCTCATCCGGAAGATCCGGGAATACTCGAAGGTCGAGGACTTCATCTTCCACGGGCTCCGGCACACCGCCTCGACGATCATGGTCTCCGAGGCCCTGGGCCACGGCGTCGGGCTCGCGGACGTGATGAAGGTCCTCGGGCACAGCCAGGTCGAGACGACGCTCAAATACATCCATCCGGATTTCGAGCGGATGAAGAAAGCGGTCGAGGTGCTTGCGGAGAAGGCGAAAAAGTGATAGGATTCTCCCCACCTCGGAGAAGGATGAGAGTATTGCGTTTTGGGCGAGATGCCCGAGATTGAAAAACTAAGTCGCTGATAAAGAGATAGTTATAGCGATATCGACATGGCGAGGTAGCTCAGTCGGTAGAGCGAGGGACTGAAAATCCCTGCGTCGACGGTTCGATTCCGCCCCTCGCCATTCCCCTCATTTACCGGAGAGCCCTCCTTTTTCTCTGCTTCGTCGACCGCAAAAGAGGGGAAATTTCAACAAGACCCGACCTTCGAATTTTGGCCGAGCAAAAGCTCCTTTCCCGTATTGACATCGACCATCGACTTGGCCTAAAATCGGCCCGATGTAAAGGAATATTGCCTTGAGATTCGGCGGGCATATTTCCCGGACAACGCAGAAGAGCGGACTTACTTTCTCAGAATTCCAGAAATTTTCAGGAATGCACCATTATCCGTTTTTAACAATGCGCCTTTTGGACCCTTTCTTGATCATCGATGACGTCGACTTTATTAACCCAAGAGCGACTTAATAATCTTTCTCACCGGCTCTCCAAACTCGGGGTGCTTCAGAGCCAGGGCGATCGTCCCCTCCAGGAAACCGAGCTTGTTGCCGCAGTCGTAGCGCCTCCCTTCGAAGAGGACGCCGTAAACGGGCTGTCTGTCCAGAAGCACGCGAATGGCGTCGGTGATCTGGATTTCCCCCCGGGAATCCGGCGGCGTTTTCTTGATGGCTTCGAAAATCTCGGGCGTGAATGCGTACCGCCCCAAAATGGCCAGGTCCGAGAAGGCCTTCTCCGGGCCGGGCTTCTCCACCATGTCCGCCAGTTCGAAAACGCGCTCCGATATCTGCCTCTTGACCTTGATGATCCCGTACTTGCTGGTCCCTTCTTTATCCACTCGCCCCAAGACGACCACTGTTCCTCCGAGCTCCTCAAAAGCGTCCGTGAGCTGTTTGGTGCAGGACACCGGGCAATCGTAGATGTCGTCGGGCGTCAGGGCCGCCACCGGCTCGCCGGCCGCAAAACTCTCGCCCATCAGAATGGCATGGCCCAACCCCAGCATCTGGGCCTGCCGGATAAAGGAGAACTCAGCCAGGCCGGCGATCCTCCGCATCTCTTCGAGCAGGTCGAGCTTGCCTTTCTCTTCGAGGAAGGCCTCGAGCTCGGGGCTGCGGTCGAAATGGTCCTCCAGGGCCGCTTTCCCGCGGCTGGTGATCACGGCGATCCGACGGATGCCGGCGCCGACGATCTCTTCCACTGTGTATTGGATCAAGGGCTTATCGATGATCGCGATCATCTCCTTGGGCTGGGCTTTCGTCGCCGGCAGGAAACGCGTGCCGAAACCGGCGGCCGGGATAATGGCCTTCCTGACCTTCATAGTCTCCTCCATCAGCAAACCAGGGAGAACCCTGGACGAAAAAACGGGAACGTCCGGGCCGGCCCGATCAGAATTTATAGCTGACCGAGATGTTCGGGACGACGATGCTCATATCATAAGCACCAGGCTGGGCATGGGCATAAGCGGGGTCGAGGAGCCACTTGGCGTAATCGACATCCCTCTTTTTCCCGGCCAGAAATTCAAAACCGAGGTCGATCACCAGGCCGTTCAAGGAATAGCCCAGCCCCAGTGTGAAGACGTTGAACGTGAAGCTGGGAAGCAAGAAATTCATCGTCTTGTCGGGAGTCGGTGTGGGATCGTAATAATACCCGGCGCGGAGGGCAAGATCTTCCCTGAGCATGTACTCGGCCCCGAACCGGACCTGCAGGGCGTCCTTCCATTCCAGGTGCATGATGTTCTCACCAGAGGCGATCATGAACAGGCTCCAGAAAGGATCGATGAACCTCAGTTCGACCTGGTCGAGCGTCGACCACTGGGTCCACTGGAGATCGCCGGTCAGGGTGAGGCCGGAGAGGGGACGATAGGCCACGCCGCCAGCGACCCAGAGAGGGAAGGTGAGGTGGGGTGACAGCGTCTTGGATTCTGACGACGACTTGTAGCCGAGGAGCTCGATGTTGGAAAGGGAGGCATCGCCGCTGAACTTGACGCGGTTGGGAGTTCTCAGGGTGGCCCCGAAGCTGAGCATGTCGTTGACTTTCACCAGGACGCCGACGGTGGCGCCGAATCCCCAGCCCTTGAGGTTCATCTCGTATTGGCCAAGGTCGAACTCGTAGGGAGGCTGAGGGATTTCGGTGTTGCCGGCCCATCTCTTCATCGAAAACATACCGTAGTTGATGTTGAGGGCCGCTCCCACCGAGATCATGTCATTGATCTTATAGGAAGCACCGGGAGAGATGGTCACCGCGCCGACCTTGCTCTCCCACTGGTAGGCGGAGTCGTTGGAGACGTGGGTGAAATCCTCTCCGTCCCAGGACGCGCCGAGGCCGGAAGGAATATAGATGCCGATGCCGGCGACGAGGTCGTCAGTGATCGGCTGATAATAGGCCAGCAGCCCGGAAAGATAGTGCTTGGTCTGAGTTTTGGCATCGACCAGGGTGAGCAAGCCGGCTTGAGAAGGGGCCTGGAGGAGATAGCTGCCCGAAGGGATCACATCCGTACCATAGAATCCGAGGTATCTCATGCTGAACTGGGCCATGCCGGCTGGATTCCAGAAAATGGCGCTGTAGTCATCGGCCAGGCCGACGAAAGCGCCGCCCATCGAAAGCGCCCGGCTCCCCAGGCTGTTCAGGTTGAGCCCGTTGGCCAGAACCGAGGAACTCAAAATGAGCAACGACAAGAGCAGGCACGCGAATATCCGCGGTGTCTTCAAATGAACCTCCTTATGAAATCGAGGTGTTATATAAATTTACTATATCTTATCGAGTTTTTCAACTCCGGGTAGTGCCCGGCCTCACTGGAAGACGAGGTTCCCCTCTTTATCGGCGTCGATCCGGACGGTGTCGCCTTCCTTGTAGGCCCCTTCCAGGAGCCGTAGCGCCAGAGGGTTTTGGATCTCCTGCTGGATCGTCCTTTTGAGGGGGCGGGCGCCGTAAACAGGATCGAAGCCCCTGTCCGCGAGTATCTCCTTGGCCCGGGGGCGAACTTCCAACCGGAGCTTCCGGTCCTCCAGCCTGTGGCGGAGAAGCCCGAGCTGGATGTCGACGATCTGGATGAGCGTCGCTCTGTCCAGCGCCCGGAAGATGACGATCTCGTCGATCCGGTTCAGGAATTCCGGCCGCAAGGTGACCTCCATTATTTTCATAACCTCGCGGCGCATGGTCTCGTAGTCCTGGCTGAACTCCTTGATCACCTGGCTCCCCAGGTTCGAAGTCATGATGATGAGGGTGTTGCGGAAGTCGACCGTCCTTCCCTTTCCATCGGTGAGGCGGCCATCATCGAGGATCTGGAGCAGGACGTTGAAGACGTCGGGATGGGCCTTCTCGATCTCGTCGAGGAGGATGATGGAATAGGGCCGCCGTTTGACCGCCTCGGTCAGCTGGCCGCCCTCTTCATAACCCACGTATCCGGGAGGCGCGCCGATCAGCCGGGAGACGGTGTGCTTCTCCATGTACTCGGACATGTCGAGCCGGACCATGGCGCGCTCGTCGTCGAACAGGAATTCGGCCAGGGCGCGGGCCAGTTCGGTCTTCCCGACGCCGGTCGGGCCGAGGAACATGAAAGAACCCAGCGGCCGCGCCGCGTCCTGGATTCCCGCCCGGGCCCGCCGGATGGTATCGGAAACCACGCGCAGGGCCTCGGCCTGGCCGACCACCCGCTTCCGCAGGTTGTCCTCCATCCGGAGCAGCCGCTCCAGGTCGCCCTCGAGCATCTTGTTGACGGGAATCCCGGTCCACCGCGAAACGACTTCGGCCACGTCCTCCTCGTCCACTTCTTCCTTCAGGATCTTTCCTTTCTTCTGGACCTCGGCGAGCTGGGCCCTGCGCGCCTCCATCTCTTTGGCAACCGCGACCAGCTGGCCGTAGCGGATCTCGGCCACCCGCTCCAGGTCTCCCCGCCTCTCGGCGCTCTGTTCTTCGACCTTGAGGGCGTCTTGCTGTTCCGCGAGTTTGTTCATCGCCTCGATCAACTCTTTTTCCCGCTGCCAGTGGACCCTGAGGGAAGAGCTCTTTTCCTTGAGGTCGGCCAGCTCTTGACTGAGTTTCTCAAGCCTCTCCCGGGAGATCTGGTCCTTCTCCTTCTTGAGGGCCTGCCGCTCGACCTCGAGCTGGAGGATGCGGCGTTCGAGCTCGTCGATCTCCTCAGGCAGGCTGTCGATCTCGATGCGGATGCGCGAGGCGGCCTCATCCACCAGATCGATGGCCTTGTCCGGGAGGAAGCGGCCGGAGATATAGCGGCTGGAAAGCGTGGCTGCGGCGACCAGCGCCGAATCCTTGATCTTGACGCCGTGATGAACCTCGTACTTTTCCTTGAGCCCGCGGAGGATGGAGATCGTGTCCTCGACCGAAGGCTCGCCGACGAAGACCTGCTGGAAACGCCGCTCCAGGGCGGCGTCCTTTTCGATATATTTCTTGTACTCGTTGAGCGTGGTCGCGCCGACGCAGCGGAGCTCGCCGCGAGCCAGTTGCGGCTTGAGCATATTCGAGGCGTCCACCGCTCCTTCGGCCGCCCCCGCTCCGACGATGGTATGGAGCTCGTCAATAAACAGGACGACCTCGCCCCCGGCCTCTTTGATCTCCTTCAGGACGGCCTTGAGGCGGTCCTCGAACTCACCGCGGTATTTGGTGCCGGCGACGAGCGACCCGAGGTCCAGGGCGATGAGCCGCTTATTCTTCAGCGACTGAGGGACGTCGCCGTTGGCGATGCGCTGGGCCAGACCCTCGACGATGGCCGTTTTCCCCACTCCCGCCTCGCCGATGAGCACGGGGTTGTTCTTGGTGCGACGGGAGAGCACCTGGATGAGACGCCGGATCTCCTCCTCGCGACCGATGACCGGGTCGAGCTTCCCCTGGCGCGCCAGCTCGGTGAGGTCGCGCCCGTATCTTCGGAGGGACTGGTATTTTCCCTCCGGCTGAGGGTCGGTGATCCGTTGCGTTCCCCGGACGCTCGCCAGGGCCTGGAGAACGGCGTCCTGACGAACGCCGTTCTCGGCCAGGATCAGGCCGGCTTCGCCGCCCCCATCCTTGAGCATAGCCAGGAGCAGATGTTCGGTGGAGATGTATTCGTCCTTGAGCTTGTCGGCTTCCTTCTGGGCCTCGTTCATGACCTGCCGGAGGGCCGATCCGAGGTAAACCTCGCCCCCGCTGATCTGGGGCAGCTTCCCCAGCTCCTTTTCCAGCGCCTCCCGGATCTTCTGCGGGTTCACACCCAGCTTCGCCAGGACGGCGTTGACGATATTTTCCTCCTGCTCCAGGAAGCTCAAGAGAAGATGTTCGGGACGGACTTCCTGATGGCTCATTTTCTCGGCCTTCGCCTGGGCGGCCTGGAAGGCCTCCTGAGACATAACGGTGAATTTATCCCATCTCATGGCGTTCACACTCCTCGTCTTTCTAGTATGCCAAAAATCTTCCTTTCTTGGAAAGAGCCGGGACAAATTTTCTGCTTGACAATTTTTGAGAATGCGCTATTTTTTCCTTCGGAGCGGCCCATGGAAGAAATCGAGATCATCAGCTGGTTGACCTTGGATGCGATCAAGAAGAAGTCGAAAGTGGTCGAGACCATCGGCAACCTCCAGACCGACCACAGCATGTTCGTCTTCTGCATCATCGAGGAGGACTACCTCGAGCTCTATTACTCGGACTCGGCGGCCAACGCCTTGCGCCGCTACGAGGACCGCGAGGAGTTTGACCTGGCCCTGGAGGAGAGGAAAGAAGAGGACGGTGAGACTCCCTTCGATGAGGATGAGCACGACGACGACGAGGATGACGACGAGGAAGGGATCGAAGCCGAGGACGAACCAGAAGTCTTCTGATCGGCTCAGGACTCTTGGATCTTCTTTTTCAGTTCGTGCAGGAGATTGAGGGCATCCAGGGGGGTCAGGGAAGAGAGATCGCGTTCCCCGATCTCGTCCTTCAGTTCCCGCCAGCGCTCCAATTCCCGTTCCTCCGCAAAAAGCAAGAGCTGTGATTTATCGCGTTTCCGCCGGGACCGGTAGGCCAGGCGGGGCAAGCCGGTCTCGTCGAGCTCAAGCCTCTCCAGGTTATGGAGAACCTCTCTGGCCCGCTCGATGACCGGTCGGGGAATGCCGGCCAGCTTGGCGACGTGAATACCGTAGCTCTGGTCGGAAGGGCCGGGGACGATCTTGCGCAGAAAGATGACTTCGTCCTTCCATTCCTTGACCGAGACGTGGTAGTTCTTGATCCTTTTCATGGTCAGGGCGAGGTCGGTCAGTTCGTGATAGTGGGTGGCGAAGAGCGTCATCGGCCGGATGTCCTCTTTTTCGTGGAGATGTTCGGCCACCGCCCAAGCGATGCTCAAACCGTCAAAAGTGCTCGTCCCGCGGCCGATCTCGTCCAGCAGGAGGAGGCTCCGCGGGGTGGCGTTGTTCAGGATATTGGCCGTCTCGAGCATCTCCACCATGAAGGTCGACTGCCCGACGTTCAGGAAATCCATGGCCCCGATACGGGTAAAGATGCGGTCGACGACACCGATCTCCGCCCGCCTGGCAGAGACGAAAGACCCCATCTGAGCGAGGATGACGATCAGGGCGACCTGCCGGAGATAGGTCGACTTCCCGCCCATGTTCGGACCGGTGATGATGAGGATCTGGTTGTCTTCCCGGTCGAGCTCGGTGTCGTTGGGGATGAAGGGCTCGACAGATGTCTTCTCGATGACCGGATGCCTGCCCTCGCCGATGACGATCCGCTCGTTCCGGTCGACGACCGGCCGGAAATAATTGCGCTGGGCGGCAAGCTCGGCCAAAGCGGCCAGGACATCGAGCCGGGCGACGGCGCCCGCGATCCGTTGCAGCCTGCCCGCTTCTCGGGCGACAGCTTCCCGCACCTCGAGAAAGAGCCGGTGCTCGAGCTCCGCGATCTTCTCCTCGGCCGTCAGCACCTTCTCTTCGTACTCCTTAAGCTCAGGGGTGAGAAACCGTTCCGAGTTCACCAGGGTCTGCTTGCGGATGTAATCGGGCGGCACGAGGTGGAGGTTCGGCTTGGTCACTTCGATATAGTATGCGAAGACCTTGTTGTAGCGGACCTTGAGCGAAGAGATACCGGTCCGGTCCCGCTCCCTCTTTTCGAGTCCGGCGATGAACGACTTACCGGACCGGCTGATCGAGCGCAGTTCTTCGAGCTCGTCGTTGAACCCATCCTTGATGATCCCGCCCTCGGTGAGAAGGAAAGCGGGTTCTTCGAGAACGGACCGATCGATGAGGGCGGCGATATCCTCACCGTTATCCCAGGCCTTGAAGGTCTCGACATGCAGCCCGGCCCGGAGATCTTTGAGCACATTCCGGATCCCGGGAAGCGGCTGGAGCGATCTTTTGAGAGAAATGAGGTCGCGGGGGTGGGCCACGGCCAGAGAGATCTTCCCGGTCAGGCGCTCCAGGTCGAAGACCCCTTTGAGGCGCTCCCGCAGTTCCTGCCGTTCGACGGTTTTCCCGAGCCATTCTTCAACGGCGTCCAGCCGGGCGTTGATGGCCTCCTCGTCGATCAGAGGTTGGAGCAGCCAGATCTTGAGCAGACGTCCGCCGATGGAGGTGACCGTGACGTCGATGACCTCGAGAAGTGAGTCCTTGACCCTGCCGTCCCGGAGGTTGCGGACGAGCTCGAGGTTCTTGATGGTCGTGGTGTCGAGCGTCATCTGTTGGCCGGAATGAACATAAGAAATCCTTTGGATCAGGGAGAGAGAATCCTTGCGGACCTTCTTGAGGTAGTAAAGGAGCGCCCCGGCCGCCGAGGAGGCCAAGTTTTTATCCTCCAGCCCAAAACCGGCTAAGGAGCGGACCTGGAAATGCTCGAGGAGGACGCTTCTCGCCTGAGGCAGGTCGAAAACCCAGGCTTCGACTCGACTCTTTAAGAACGAACCGAGGTCACTCTTGGCCGCCAGGCGTTCGACCTCCTGATCCTGCCCTTCCGGGAAGACGATCTCCTTCGGGGAGGTCCGGAACAGCTCGTCGCCAAGGAGTCTTGTATCTTCCCGGGAACCCTCGGTGGTTCTGATCCGGCCGCCGGCCAGCTCGATGAGGGCGAGCCCCCAGCCGTCCCCGGCGAAGACGAGACTGGCCAGATAAACGTTCTCCTTCGCCCCTTCGAGTTCGAATTCGACCGCAGTTCCGGGAGTCAGCACTCTGATGACATCGCGTTTGACCACACCCTTGGCCTTTTTAGGATCCTCGACCTGTTCACAGATGGCCACCTTAAAGCCCTGCTTGAGGAGCTTGACCAGGTAGGAATCGACAGCGTGATAGGGCACACCGCACATCGGGACTTTCTGGCGGGAGGTCAGGGCGATCTCCAGGATCGGCGAGGCCGTCTTGGCGTCCTCGTAGAACATCTCGTAAAAATCGCCCAGCCGAAAGAACAGGATGGCGTCCTGGTGCTCCCGCTTGATCCGGAAATACTGCTCCATCATCGGGGTGATGAGGTTGTCCTGACCCATGGCATTTTCAACTATACTCAGGGGCCGGCCATTTTTCAAGAAAGGCTCATCGTCATGGATCAGCCCCAGATGTTGTGTTTCTTGACAAAATGGTGCGGATGATAGGAGGTTTTGGCGCGGCGCAGGCCGGGAATGCCATTGTCCTGCTCGCGGTTTATGAAGCGGCAGTCGAACCATTCTCTCCGGATGAACTCGCGGTTGACCAGCTGACTGAGTCCGTCATATCCCGGGTCAACGATCTCGATGGGGATGACGGCCGTATCGGGAGTGAGCTTTGACCCGAAGGAAAAGGCGCCAATCCGGCCGTCGATCCTGAACACCCCGCCCAGAAGCCCCAATTCTTCCCCGCGCTCCAGAGCCTCCTCGATCACCGTCCTCCAGATCCGCCCGATGAAGCCGTCGCTGCCGGCCTTGACCTCGAGCCATCCTTCCAGAAGCTGAAGACAACCCGTCAGGTCTCCCCGGCAAAACCGCGCATATTCGCAGGCATGGCCTCTTTCGAACTTGCGGATGCGGTTCCTCTTCCCGTCATACTTTTTTCCCTTGAGCTGGAGCAGGTCCTCCGTCCGGTAGACATAATCGAAGTTGTCGCGGTCAGGTTCGCAACGGTAAGGGCCGCCGTATCTCAGAGCGAAGGACTCCGTGACCCGGGAGAGGCGCGGGGCGAAGGCCAGACAGGTGCGGACCGTGGCCTCGATTTCGGTCTCGCCGATCGGCTGGAGAAAGTACGCCGGCTCCGAGGGCGGCACGCAAAGGATACAGAGATTGTCGTTGATGACGGTGAGCTTGGAATGTTCGAAATGCCGCCACAGAAAAATGTTCGCGAAATGGACCTCGCAGGCCGGAGAAGGATGGCGGGCGATGGCCGCGGCCAGGCAGTCCCGGTCCTCCATCCCGATGAGCCTGAATTCCGGAAACAACGGCAGGCTCATCCTCCTCCTTTCCTGACCATGACGGCGCAGATCTCCGGCGTACAGCCGGCGCACCAGTCCTCGGTCTTGACCATGCTGAGAGGACGTACGGGCACTCTCTCAAACCCCAACCGGGCAAAGAATTCGGGGATGACCGTCGCCAGATGGATATCTCCCCGGACGTCGCGGAGCAATCTCCCCACCAGCCTTTTTCCCAAGCCTCTGCCGCGGAGGGATTTCTCCACGCCCAGAGAACAGAGTTCCAGGCAGTCCTGGTTCTTCCTGAGCCCGCAGATGCCGAGGATGACCTTTCCTTCGGCGGCCACCCAATAGTCATCGGCTTCCATCCCCAGGTAGTTCAGGCTGTATTTCCGGGCGATCCGGAGGATCTGGGGGAAATCGCTTTTTCTCGCTCTTCGAATGTGCACGGAAGGTATTATAGCATCCCTCGGGAGTTAAGTGTCGATGAAGGGGTCAATGATTGACTTAGAAAAATGGCTATAGTATATGACTCCCGATGACTGTCCCTCTCGCCCTGACCTATATCCGTATCCTCGCCGTGCCCGTCCTGGTGGTCGTGCTCCTCTCCGATTTCCGGGGAAACGAGATCGCCGCGTTCATCATCTTCGTCCTGGCCACTTTCACCGATACGCTCGATGGTTATTGGGCCCGAAAGAAAAAGCAGATCACGGTCCTGGGTCAGCTCCTCGATCCGACCGCCGACAAGCTGCTGGTCGTCTCGGCGCTCGTCTGCCTCGTCGGAACCGGGGTTGTCCCGGCCTGGATGGGCGTCATCATCATCGGCCGGGAGATCGCCATCACCGGATTCAGGGCCCTGGCCTCGGCCAGGGGGATCACCATCCCGGCCTCGGCGCTCGGCAAAATCAAGATGGGCCTGGAGACGGGCACCATCAGCCTCCTCCTCCTTGGAGAAAAAATCCTGGGACAGTTCTATATTCTCGCTAGGGTGGGACTTTGGCTGACCGTCACGGCCGCCCTGGTCTCGGCCGCGGAATATTACCTCCGGCACGGCCCGAAGGTTATCTCAAACCGTTCCTGACAGGGCGGCCCGGCACTTGTCGAGCGTTTCTCCGTCCTCCACGCTGAATAGCCGCGGTGGAGAGGGCCACCGCCGGCTGATCCTTTTCAGCAGGCCGGTCAGGACTTTGCCCGATCCTATCTCCACCACCGTATCTATTTTTTCCTCCCGCAAAACCGTCATTGAACGCTGCCAGAGCACCGGGCGGCTGACCTGTCTCTTGAGCGCGTCTCGGGCTTCTTCTCCGCGCCGGATGATCTTGGCGTCCACGTTGGTGATGACCGGGAACCGCAGGTCGCGAAACTCGATCCCATCCAGGTCCACGGTCAGACGCTCCTCGGCGGGCTTCATCAGGACGGTGTGAAAGGGGGCGCTGACGGGCAGGACGACCGCCCGCGCCCCCTTGATCAGGGCCAGCGCCTCCTCGACGGCTTCCTTGTGTCCGGCGATGACGATCTGGTCGTCGCTGTTCCAGTTGGCGATCTGGACGGTCCCACTCTTGACCTGGCTCAGGGCCGATTCGATGTCCGCCGGCGCAGCGCCCAATATCGCCGCCATGGCGCCGGCTCCGACGGGCACAGCCTCCTGCATGTACCGTCCTCTCTTGTGGACGAGACGGAGGGCGTCTTCGAACGTCAGGGAGCCGGCGGCGACCAGGGCCGAATACTCTCCCAGGCTGTGGCCTGCGGCCAGGAGGGGCTCTTCTCCGAGAAGCCGAAAAGCAATCGTGCTGACCGTCAGCAGGGCGGGCTGGGTGAAGGATGTCAGTTTGAGCTTTTCTTCAGGTCCGGCGAAGCAGACCTCGGAAATATTCAGGCCCAGCGCTTCGTCGGCCGCCTGGAACAGTTCCTTCGCCAGGGCGGTTCGATCGAAAAAATCCCGGCCCATCCCGACTTTCTGAGATCCTTGTCCCGGAAAAAGAAAAGCCGGATTTCCCATATGCGTCCTTTTATCGGGCCTGCTCGAGGCAGCGATCATTGATCCGAACCTCAGCCTGTGCCCGCAGGGACTGAACCCAGGCGGCGGCCTGTCCGCCGGCTTTCTCACGCCTGATCCGCGCCTCGATTTCCTCGAGGGCCTGGGTCAGGGGCTTCGGCTCCCGTCCTATTTCTCTCTCGGACGGCGCATAGACCTCGTTGTAATAGTCTTCGATCTCGCTGAGGTTGACGTCGTCGCCCTCGTTGAAGCGGAGGCCGATGATCTTGACAAAGCGGATCATCTCCTCGAGGTAGGGCCGGAGTCCGGACTCCCGGAGGCCAAAGGCCGCCAGTCTCCCCTGCCATTGCCCGGCGTCGTATCGCTCCTTCCAGCGAATCAAAAGCTCGTCCGCCTCCGCCTTGCTCACTTCGATGTTCTCCTGAACCAGGTCAATAACCACCCTCCGGTTGATGGCTTCGTCCAGAGCCTGACGGAGGGTGGAGGGGGCCCTGTTGTCCCTTTGCTCCGGCCCGATGGCGAACGCCTGCAGGATCCGGACATCGGTGAGGGTGATGACTTTCCCATTGACCTCGGCGGCGATGCAATCGATGACTTGAGAACGACCTGGGACTAGCGAGAACAAAAGGATGGTCGGTGTCAACAGCCAAATTTTGAGGGGCCGCATGGGACTAGAATATATTGCCGATGGTGATAAAGACAATAGGCTTTCCCCGTCTCTCGGGGTCGGTCAGGTTCCAGCCGAGTTCGAGCCTCGCCGGCCCGAGGGGGCTGCGGTAACGCACTCCTGCTCCGACAGCATGCTCCAGGCCGGCGAGATTGAGATCATCGCGGCCGGAAAAAACGTTGCCCACATCATAGAAGACGAGCCCCGAGAGATTGCGGAATGCGGAAACGACCGGAAAGCTCCCCTCAAAATTGAACAGGAGGAGGGCCTTCCCCCCGGTGGGGATACCGGATTCGGGATCTTTCGGGCCGAGTTCATCGAACTCCGCCCCGCGGAAGGAGTTGCTGCCCCCGGCGAAAAAGCGTTCGTGAATGGGTATCTTGCCCTGGCCCAGTCCGAGACGAAATGTGGAGCCGAAAAGGACGCGGGGGACCGGGGAGAAATACCGCTGGTACTTGAAAAGGGCTTTCAGGAAGTCGGATTCCGTCTGAAAAAGGGGAAATGCCCATTCCAGAGCCAGGCTGGAGAAGGCGCCCCGTTCCGGGTTGAAGGCGTCGTCCCGCCGCTCGAGGATGAAACTCGGGGCCAGCGAGGTCTTGGAGTAGGGGTAGAACTCGCGGTCGATCTCATTGGGAGGAATCCCCAATTTCTTCAGGACCGTGCGCGTATGACGGACCGTGGCCAGGAAGTCCAGGTCCCAGAAGATCGGGCGTATGCCCGTCAAACTGATGCCCTCCCGCTGGAAGGTGAAACTCTGGCGGTCTTCCGACTCGGTCCAGGCGCTGAGGGAAGTCTGGACCGGAAAACTAAAGAAGAAATAGGGCTGCTGCCAGATAACCACGGCTCTCTTCTCGGAGAGGCTGAACTGCGTCACAAAGCTTAAGCTGGCGGCACTGCCGAAAACGTTGCTTCTCATATATTCGGCCGTGCCGCGGAGCCGGAGATCGGCCGCGAGAAGCGAAGAGGCTGACCAAACGGGTTCCTTGGTTTCGAGGCCGACCCCGAAACCGACATAGTTTCGTTCTCCCTCGCGGACGCTGATAACGACGTGTTCCATTTCATCCGAGACCGGGATCTCCTCAACCGTGACCGAAGAAAAGATGCCCAGCCTTTCCAGGTTCTGCTTGGAGGCGGCGATCTGATCGGCCCGGGCGAGGTCTCCCTCCCTGATCCTCAATTCCCGCTGGATCACTTTTTTCCGGGTGACGAGATTGCCGGAAATGAGCAGGCTCTGGATTCTGACGACCCGGCCTTCCCGGATATTGAAAACGACCTTGAATAAACCGTCTCCCCGGGACTCGATCTGGGACTCGATTCTTGTCCCCCGGACGGCCTGGTCGAGATAGAGCGCGTTCAACCTCTCGACCTCTCTCTGGATGGCCGGCCGGAAAAAAGGTCCGCCTTCGGCAATGCTCAGCTGGCCTCGGATCGTCCCGGGATCGACCAAGACGGCCCCGGCGATCCCGATGGTTTCGATCCGCTGCTGCCGGCCCTCTTGGATCGAATAGATGGCCTGGAGCTTCGTCCCCTCCAGGAAGAACTGGAACCCGACCTGGGCGTCAGGAAATCCCTGGATCTGGTAGAGGATTTTGATTTCGCCGGGCAACTCATAGATCCTTTTCCCATCCAGGACGCCGAAAAAGAGAGTTCCCTCGGCAATTCCCAGCGCCTTCTTGATCTCATCGGCCGAGAAATAGCTGTTGCCCTGGAAACGGATATCCTGGATCTTGTACTTTTGTCCCGGATCGACCCGGTGGATCACCCGGATTCCCCGACCGGTCCGCTCGATCCGGGAATCAACCGTGGCCAAAATGTATCCCCGCGCCCGAAGGTGGTCCAGTATCCTTGCTTCTCCCTCGCTGAGCCCCCAGTCCTCAAAGATCTTCTCCTCCCAGATCGGCCGGACGAGATCGGGGGAGACTTCGGCTCCGCTGATCACGATTTCGATCCGTTCATCCGGGTCGATCCTGATCAGCAGGAAAACAGTGCCGTTCTCAGGGAAAAATTCCTCGGCGATGAGCTCCACTTCGACCCGCGGGTATCTCTGTTCCACGTAGAGCTCCCGCAGCCGGACGAGGTCCTGGTCCAACCTGTTGAGGCTGTAGAGATTTCCCACCCTCGTCCTCATCGTCGTTTTCAGGTCGGCCACAGGGATAGCGGCGTTCCCTTCGAACCGGATATCGGAAATCGCATAGCGGGCTCCCGCCTGGATGACAAAAGCGATATCGATCAGGGGAACTCCCTGGACCCGCCTTGCCGATGCCTGGATGCTGGACTGAAAAAAGCCCTCATCGTTCAGGGCGATCTTCAGCTCATCGGTCGCCCGCTGGAGTCTTTCTTCGGAGAAGTAGCCGTCCTCCTGCAAAGAGTAGAGAGCGTTCCGCAGTTTCTGCCCTGATACCCCCTTCTCGCCCCGGAAATGGATCTTCCGGACGATCAGCTTCCGGGTCAGCACGAACTTCAGCCCGATCCTCTCGACTCCGCCCCGGATAACCTCGATGTCGGAGAAAAGCCCGCTCTGGAAAATCTGTTTGATGGCCGCACTGACGGCGGCCAGGGAATAACGGTCGCCGGGGCGGACGGAAATCAGGCTGTCCAAATTTTCCGTGTCGGGCGAACCATCCACCCAGACTTCCACGTTTGCCACCACAGGGACCTCGGTGTCCTGGGGAAAGGCGGTCGAGACAAAAAGGCCCAGGACGGACAAGACCAGACAAACCCCCCATGCCGGAAAAGCCAATCTCCGGCGTCCGATCTTAGAACCTTCTCCGGACCTTGACATCGAAGCTGAGCCTTCCTATTTCGTTGCGTGTGCCCACGATCGAGAATTCATTGCTCAGGTCCCACTCCAGCCGGATGATCTCTTCGGTCTGCCTGGTCAGGTTGGTGGAGTAATAAACAAAGAAGTCCCTGGAGATCTTCTTCCCGATCGTCAACCGGGCGGTCATCTCGGCCGAGGAGCCTAAGAGAAACGGATCGATACGGAAGCGATCCAGGCTGAACAACTTTTCCGCCCTCTTCTGGGCCGCTTCGGTCAGGGTGAAGGAAAGAAGCGAGGCCGTCCCGAGTTGAGAACTTGTCTCCGTCCGGTATTGCCTTCTGTATGCCTCCCCTAAGGCCAGCAAGGCCAGGACATCCTGCGGCGGCAGAGGAGGAGAAGAACTGAACTGGGGATTGAGCTGTCTGGCCAGACCGGTCAGAGTGATGGTGACCCGGTAGTCTTTGACGAAAGTTTCCGCCCTGAAATCCAGGTAGGGTTCGATCAAGGAGGGGTTGAAAAAGCTGACCCTCCCCCGAAGGATCTGAAATCTCCTGTCCTGGAAATAAGCCTCGCCGCTGATGGTCTCGATGGTCCCGAGAAGGATCGGGGCCTTGATGTTCCCGGTGATGGTCAGGTCGAAACGCCCTCTAAACCGACCCAGGGAATTCTCCATCCAGGCATTGTCATCGGCTTTCAACCGCAGGTCCAGGGTGAGGTCTTCGAAGAAGCCCGGTTTCTGCCGGGCGCCCGGGTAGGGCTGCGAAGAGAAGGAGAATTTCTCCTGGATCTCCCGCCTCCAGGAGAGGCGGCGCACCCTGAAATTTCCAATCAGGACGAAACGTCTGCTGTCTTTGATCAGTCTCAGTGAGGCATCCGTCAGAGCTCTGGTCCGTTCGAGCGGCGAGAGGGTCAGGTCCTTGCCCTCGATGGCGCAGTTGATGCCGACCTCTCCTCCCCTGCCCAGAGTGACCTCGCCGCTCCCCTGGATGTCGCCCCCTCCGAGCTTGCCTTTGAGCGACCGGATCATAAACTGTCCGCCTTCGATATTGATCCGGCCGGAATAATCAGTTACGGCTTGTGGGAATTGTGGAAACGGAAGAAGCGGCCCTTGGAACTCGAGGACTCCGTTGAGTCGAGGGGAAGAAGGAGCTCCGCGGATTTGGACCTGATAGTTCACTCTCCCCTCGGCTCCGCGCCAGGGAAGCAAAAGATCAAGGTTGTTGAACCCACCCTTGATGTCGATGGAGAGGCCGCCCGGGACAAGAGGGATCTCGGCATCCACCGAGAAATCGTTCTCTCCCGGAGAAAAATGACCTTTGGCGCTGAGACCGAGACGCTCTCTGGACATCCGGAGCCGGAGATCTCCTCGGGAAGAAATCTGGGGAAAGGGGCTCCAGCGAAGGTTGTCGATGATGAAACCGCCGGCGGCGATCTCATCTTCTCCCAGGCGGCCGCCGCCCTTGAGGGTGAAACTGAGCTCGCCGGCCAGGTTCGGCTGGAGAGAGCTCAGGTCAAGCTTCTCTCCGACGGCTTCGATCTCCATCTCCTCGTTTTTCACACCCAGGCGCCACGAGCCTTTAACCCGCCCGCCCATGATGTCGAAAGCGAGTTCCGGAAAGGCGATCGAAGTGCCGTCCCAGGTGAGCTTTCCCGTCACAGCGCGCAATTCCTGGGTGTTGAACAGGATCAGGGGGCTCGAAAAGGCACCGTCCACGCTGATAACATCGTCCCTGAGCTGAATCCGAAAATCGCCGGAGCCCGCACCGCGGAGAGGCAATCTAAGATTCAGACCGGAAAGGATCCTCTCCAGGTCTCCTTCCGCCAGTTCGATCCCAACGTCCAGTCCCTCGGGTGAGTTCAGGAGAGAGATCTCTCCGCGGAGGTTGGGATCGTCGACCCGGAACTGCCCGGATACCGTGTTCTTCTGGATATTGACCAAGCCCTCGGCGGCTTCGACATCATACCTGTCGAAACCGGCGGGAGAGAGTGCGAACTTGATCCCGACCCGAACATCAGAGAGCGCGCCGCCGACCGTGACCGAGGCAATACCGCTCCCCCGGATCTCGGGGAAGGACAGGTCCCGGCGAAGGATCAGGGAGATGAACTCCCGGGCGCTCTTGACATCGTTGACCTCTCCGTTGATGGCGATATCGACAGCCTGGCCGAGGACAAAGCGGCCGTCGAGATCCAGCCGTCCGAAACTGCTGTCCAGCCGGGGTGAGGAGAACCTGAACTCATTTTTCCGGTCCCAGCTGAAATGCACTGGGCCGGTAAAAGGATATTTTCCCGGGGGCACGGGGGAGCCCGTCTGTCGAAAGTCGAAATCGGCCACGAGCTCGCGGTCATCCAGGCTGAATTTTCCCCAGGCGGGCGAGCTCACCGGCCACGGGAGCGAGGACAGGGCGAGGATCGGTTCAAGATGAAATCCTTGGACCTCTCCCTCCACTCTTCCCGAAGCCGCCTGGATCATAACCGACTCCGCCCCTGATCTCTTGAGGAGGTTCATTTGCACCCGCACGCCCCGCTCACTCGAATACTCCACTCGGCCCTGAACCTTTTCCAATGGAACTCGGTTGAGGGAAAGGCGACCGCTGCCGAGATCGCCGACAAACCGAATCTCGTCCCGGGTCCGACTCAACTCCCCCTCTCCTTCGACCCGGCCTCCCCAATCAAACGGGATTCCCAGGATTTTTGCGATGGAATCCATGTCAGCCCGGAGCGAGACCTGGAGTGTTCCCTGCGGGTCAAGCCGCCCGAGAAGGCTCCCCTTGGCCTTGATCCAGGCATCCCGGCCGGAAAGGACGAACTTGTTCAGCCGCAGGCGGTTCCCCCGACTCTCCAGCCAAAGCTCGAGTTTTCCTTCTAAGGGCTTTCTGCCTGGTTCTAACAGGAGAGAGCTCTCGGCCGCTTCCGCCCGGATCTGAAAGGCGTCATCCTTGAGAGCCAGACTGGCTTTGAGGCCCCTCAGTTGGAAGCTTTCCTTGCCGTCGGCAAAGTAAAACTCCCCCCCCCGAATCAGGCCTCTCTCGATGGCAAAGGGAAGGGCTAGAGAAAGACCGGGTTTTTCTTTCCTCTCGGCTCCCTCCGGAGCGCCGATGATCCTGATAACGGGCTGGTCGATGAAAACGGCGAGCGGCTTTTCGTTCTTGAAAAGAGAGCGGAAGGGAAGGACGACAGACACGCTCCTGGCCGAGAAAAAGGGAGAGGGCGAGACTGTCCGGACGTCCTCAAGAACGAGGCTCGGAGGAAAAGCGTGCAGGTGGATGCGGGAGTAGGAAAAGGCCGACTGGATCCTCTTCCTGACTTGGCTGTGCAGGAAATTTCGCAGATAGATGCCGCCGCCAAGGAGGACCGCCACCAGGATGGCGAAGGCGATCAGCGAACCGAGCCTTTTTTTTGTCATGCGCAGAGGAAATTTAATATACCACTATTCGGAGCGACTTCAAAACAGAGGCTCGGGATATATGGCTCGAAGTCACGCTGCGATTTCCCCAGCGAGGAAATGTCGTTGCGAGGAACGAAGTGACGAAGCAATCTCCACGAGATTGCTTCGCTTCGCCCGCAATGACATGATTCACGCCGGGGGAAATTCGCGGGCCTTAGAGCCCATGCCCCGAGCCTTATTCGATACTGAAGAGGACGGAGCCGGCCTCGACATAATCTCCGGCCTTGAAATTGACCTTGGTGAGCCGGCCGGAGTGGGGCGCCTTGATTTCGTTCTGCATCTTCATGGCCTCGAGCACCAGGACAGGCTGTCCCTCCTGGACCTCGTCTCCTGCAGTGCTGAAAACCTGGATGACGCGCCCCGGCATGGAGATTTTCACATCTCTCTTCCTCTGCCGGGCCTTCTCCTCCCTGAGGATCTTCAGCGCCGACCGCTTTTCGACCCGGAAAAGCCGGCCGTTGACGATGACCGAATGGGAGAGGAAATTGGAGTGGATGATAACGTTGAAGATCCGGCCGTCGACGTTGAGAAGGATCTCGTCCTGGCCGATGAACTCGGCGGAGACATCATAAGCCTTGTCGCTGACGGATACCCGGAGGCGGCCGTCTCCGGCTATATCCAGGCCAACGCTGACCTCTTTCTGCCCGATCCAGAACAGACAGTTCATCCTAGAGCCTGTTGGTGAAATTCTCCAGCCTTCCTTGGATCTTCCAGCTCTTGGCCTTCCCTTTTTGGGCCGGGGCCATCCCGGCCCGGGCATCGCGTCCGCTTTTGATACCGGCGGCGATCAGGGCGACGATCTCCTCGGCCGGGTCCTCACGGTCCGGCTCCTTCTCCAGTTCGGCGATGAAATGGGTGTTGTATGTGCCGGCCAGGAACCGGGGATGAAGGAGGATCCGCTGGAAGAAGGGAATCGTGGTCTTGATCCCGTAGACCTGATATTCGGAAAGGGCCCGCATCATCCGCCGGATGGCCTCCTCTCTCGTCTTTCCCCAGGTGATCAGCTTGGAAAGAAGAGGGTCGTAATCCAGCGGCACCTCAAATCCCGCATAGATACCGCTGTCGTCCCGCACTCCCAGCCCGGCCGGAGTATGGAGATAGACGATCTTTCCAGGTGAGGGCATGAAATCGTTGAAAGGATCCTCGGCCATGATCCGGCACTCCACGGAATGGCCCTGTGACTTGATCTCATCCTGGCGGAAAGGAAGCGGACGGCCGGCGGCGATCTCGATTTGACATTTGACCAGGTCGATCCCCGTCACCATCTCGGTGATGGGATGCTCGACCTGGAGGCGGGCGTTGACCTCCAGGAAATAGAACCTCCGGTCCCTGTCGACGATGAACTCGACCGTCCCGGCGTTCCGGTACCCGATGCCGGCGGCCGCCTTGACGGCCACTTCTCCCATCGCCCTTCTCGTCGCCTCATCGAGAAAAGGCGAAGGGGTTTCCTCCAGGACTTTCTGGTAGCGCCGCTGGATCGAACATTCCCTTTCACCAAGGTAAACGACTTCCCCGAAGTGATCGGCCAGGATCTGGATCTCGATATGATGCGGTTCCTCGATGTATTTCTCGATGTAAACGGCCGGATCGGCGAAGCTCGAGAGCGCTTCCGAACGGGCTATCTTGAAGGCCGGCAGGAGGTCCGCTTCTTTGGTGACCAGCCTCAACCCCTTGCCGCCGCCACCCGCCGAAGCCTTGAGCAGGAGCGGAAAACCGACTTCCCGCGCTGTGGCGCTCAATTCTCCTTCAGCGGCGATCGATTCCAGAGTGCCCGGAATGATGGGCACTCCGGCCTCCGACATCTTCCTCCGGGCCGAAGTCTTCTCCCCCATCAATTCCATGGGCTCTGAAGGAGGCCCGATGAATACGATCCCCTCTTCCTCGCAGCGTCTGACCAGCCTCGGATTCTCGGCTAGAAAACCATAGCCGGGATGGACGGCCTCGGCGCCGCATCCCTTGGCCGCCGCGATGATCTTTTCGACATGGAGATAGCTTTCGGACGGTTTGGCCGCGCCGATAAAATAGGCCTCTTCGGCCAGACGCACATGGAGGGCCTTGCGGTCGGCCTCGGAATAGACGGCCACCGGAATGATTCCCATTTCCCGGCAGGCGCGGATGACCCGGACGGCGATCTCACCCCGGTTGGCGATCAGGATTTTCTTGAACATTTAGAGTGGAATATTGCCGTGTTTCCGGGGAGGGTTCTTGTCCCTCTTGTTTTCGAGCATCTGCAGGGCGGCGATCAGCTTGGGCCGAGTGAAACGCGGCTCGATGACCTCGTCCAGATATCCTTTTTCGCAGGCGATATAGGGGCTGGCGAACTTTTCCCGGAATTCGGTGATTTTGGCGTCCCGGATATCGGCTGACTTCTTTCCCCCGTTGAGCTCCCGCTTGTAAACGATGTTCACCGCCCCCTCCGGTCCCATGACCGCGATCTCGGCTGTCGGGAACGCCAAGTTGATGTCCGCCCGGATGTGCTTCGAAGCCATGACGCAGTAGGCGCCGCCGTAGGCCTTGCGGGTGATCACGGTGATCTTGGGAACCGTCGCTTCGGCAAAAGCATAGAGGAGTTTGGCCCCATGGCGGATGATGCCGCCATGTTCCTGGGCGACGCCGGGGAGGAATCCGGGCACGTCCTCGAAAGTGATGAGGGGGATGTTGAAGGCATCGCAGAAGCGGACGAACCGGGCCCCTTTATCGGAGGCATTGATATCCAGTGCCCCGGCCAGATGATCGGGTTGGTTGGCCACGACGCCGACCGGCTTCCCCGCCAGGCGGCCGAACCCGACGACGATGTTCTTGGCGTATTCGGCCTGGACCTCGAAGAAATAGTTCTCGTCGACCGCCTCCCGGATAACCCGCCGGATGTCATAAGGCTGGTAGGGATCGGCCGGGACCAAGAGGTTGGCCTCCTCGCTCATCCGGTCCCAGGGGTCAGAGGTCTCCTTCTCCGGTGGGTCCTCCAGGTTATTGCCGGGCATGAAGGAAAGGAGCTCCCGGATGAAGGCCAGGGCCTGCTGTTCATTCTCGGCCGCGAAATGAGCGACCCCGCTCAAGGCGTTATGCGTTTCGGCTCCCCCCAGCTCCTCCATGCTGACCTCTTCGTGGGTGACGGCCTTGATGACATCAGGTCCGGTGATGAACATATTGCTGATCTCTTTGATCATGATGATGAAGTCGGTGATCGCAGGTGAGTAGACGGCCCCGCCGGCGCAGGGCCCCATGACCGCCGAGATCTGAGGAATGACTCCGGATGCCAAGACGTTCCGAAGGAAGATATCCGCATATCCCCCCAGGCTGGCGACCCCTTCCTGGATACGGGCACCGCCCGAGTCATTGAGCCCGATAATCGGCGCGCCGACCTTCAAGGCCAGGTCCATGATCTTGACGATCTTGGCGGCGTTGGCACCGCTCAAGGAACCGCCGAAGACCGTGAAATCCTGGGCGAAAACGAAGACTTGGCGGCCGTCGATCAGGCCGTAGCCCGAGACAACTCCGTCCCCCGGGATGCGCTTCTTCTCCATCCCGAAATCGTGGCTGTAATGGACGACGAGCTTGTCCATCTCCTGGAAAGAGCCCTCATCAAGCAGAAGAGAGACACGCTCCCGGGCGGTCAGCTTCCCCGCCTTATGCTGCCTCTCGGTCCGCTCGGCGCCCCCTCCCAGCTCGGCCAGACGGTTCCTGTTCTTGAGGTCATCGATTTTCTTCTGGATGCTCATGATGACCCCTCCTTCCGAGGGTTTGTTCACTTCTTGACTTTTCCCCAGTCTTTCAGGAATTTCTCAATCCCGATATCCGTCAGAGGATGACTGACCAGCTTGGCGATGACGGAATAGGGAATAGTGGCGATATGGGCGCCGATCAGGGCGGCGTCGACGACGTGGCGAGGATGGCGGATGCTGGCCACGATGACCTCGGTCTCGAATCCGTAGTTATCGAGTATCACCAGGATCTGCTCGACGAGTTCCATCCCCTCCTGAGAGATATCGTCGAGACGGCCGATGAACGGGCTGACGAAGCGCGTGCCCGCCTTGGCGGCCAGGAGCGCCTGGCTGGGCGAGAAGATCAGCGTGGTGTTGACCCGGATTCCCTCCTGGGCCAGGGCCCGGGTCGCCTTCAGCCCCTCGAGACCGATGGGAATCTTGACCGCCACGTTCGGAGCGAGCCCCGCCAGCAGACGACCTTCTTTGATGAGCTCGTCCGCCCCGGCCGAGACACATTCGACGCTGACCGGCCCGGGGCAAATCCCGCAGATCTCCTTGATCAGCTCTTCAAAGGGGACGTTCTCCTTCGAGACCAGCGACGGGTTTGTGGTGACTCCGTCAAGGATCCCCCAGCCGGCCACCTTCTTGATCTCGGCCAGGTTGGCCGTGTCCAGGAAGAACTTCATTCTTTCCTCCATTCCTCAAGTCTGAGCTTCACCCATTCTATGTCCGGTACCCTCTAGGATTCGCGTTTTCTAACCATGTTGGAAAGGGTCCCGATGCCCTCGATCTGGATATCCACCCTGTCTCCGGGAGACATCGGGCCGACTCCGTCCGGCGTCCCGGTGGCGATGACGTCGCCCGGATAGAGCGTCATGACGCGGGAAACATAGCGGACGAGATAGGGGACCGAGAAGACCATGTTCCGTGTGCTTGCGGACTGCCTGATTTTGCCGTTCAGGAACGTCTTGATCCTCAACCGGGAAGGATCGATCCCGACGGCGATGCAGGGGCCGACCGCGGCAAAAGTATCGAAGGACTTGGCCCGGGTGAATTGGACGTCCTTCACCTGGAGGTCGCGCGCCGTGACGTCGTTGAAGCAGGTATAGCCCAAGACGAACTCCCCGATGTCCACATCGTCGGCCAGCCGCCGTGCCTCCTTTTTAATGACGACGGCCAGCTCTCCTTCGAAATCGACTCTCTGAGACACGTCGGGATAAAGGATAGCTCCGTTCGGCCCGATCAGCGCCGAGGGGGATTTCAGGAAGAGCAACGGCTCGCCGGGGACGGGATTCCCCATCTCCCGGCTGTGCTCTCTATAATTTCGGCCGACGCCGACGATCTTGGTCGGCTCCACCGGAGGAAGAAGAGTGACCCGGCTGATGGGAAGGCCCCTTTCTCTCACCCGGAACTCCTCGAAAACCGACCCGGAAAGCGGGTGGAGGTTCTCTTCCCTGAGGGCCCCGTAGTGGATTTTTTTCCTGTATTCGAACCGATAGATCTTCATGTCGGAGGGTTGTCCCTCATGGCTCCGCGGGCCGATTCCGACTTCCCGCTCTCGTTTCCCGCGGTGTCCAAAGCGGTTATAGCATATTCATATAGAATCTTCTTTTCAACCCCGGCATCCTGGAAGGAGCTCTCGGCCGCCGTCAGGCCGGCGAGAAGGACGAATTCACCCTTCCCGGCAACCCTCCTCCAAACGCCGTAACCTCCCAGGTCGGATTCCCGGCCGGCCTCCCAGCTCAAGACGATGAACCCGGATCCTCCGATGACCGTCAGTCCCGACGGGGGAGCCGGAGGGAAGGTGTCCCGAGCGATGACTTCGGCCGGCTCGGAATCTTCGCTTTCCACCAGGGGGGCCGATTCCAGAACGGCCCGGACAAAATAACGGTAGGTTCGGCCGAACGAGAAATCCTTGTCCGGGTACTCGCCTTTCTTGATCAGGGCGGAATTCAGCCGCAAGGCCGGACTCTCTCCGACCGAACGATAGATGTTATATCCACCGGGCTTTGAAGACTCCACATCCTTGCCGGCTTCAGCCGGGTCTTCCCAGCGGACCTGGATATGATCCTCGAAAACGACAGCCTGGACTTTCTGAGGAGGAGGCGGCGGCGACAGGAGTTCCAGAGAAAAAGGCTCAGTAAAATCGGAACCCTTCATCTTCTTATCCCTGACCCGGAGGGCGAAAGTCAGGATCTTCCGGCCGAAATCCCCGGCCTTCGGAACATAGAGATAGGTCAGTTCGGCGCCTGACGCCTCCGGGGGACGGAGCGCGCTGAACTGATCGGCGGAGATCCGGGTCAGCAGCTCTGCCTTGTTCTCGAACTCCGCTGCGGTCCATTTCTTGGCCACGCCCTCGCCGCTTCGTTCTTCCTTGATCAGCCAGACCTCGACCGCAGCCACGTCTCCGATCGGGTTTCCGTCGATGTAGGCCTCAGGATTGGTCCAACTCAGGAAGACTTTGCCTCCCCTCTGGAGGACAGCAAAATTCTGTCCGGTCTGGGGCATCCGCACCAGGGGAGGCTCGATCGGCCCTTTTTTCCCGCAGCCGGAAAGGGCCGTCAGGCCGGAAAGCAACAGGAGGAGGACAACGCGCCTCGTCATCAGAGAATGAACCGCCGGAGGTCCTGGTCCTTGAGAATATCGCGGATCTGGTCCTGAACATAGGTCCGGTCGATCCGGATGTTTTTATCCGCGATCCCCGGCGCCGCAAAGGAAATCTCTTCCATGACCTTTTCCATGATGGTGTACAGACGACGGGCACCGATATTCTCGGCTTCCTCATTGACCTTTTCAGCGATATCGGCGATCTCGTCGATGGCGTCGTCGGTGAAATCGATATGGACCCCTTCGGTCTCCAGCAGCGCCCGATATTGCTTGATCAGGGCATTTTCGGGCTCGGTCAGGATACGCAGGAAATCCTCTTTGTTGAGGGGGGTGAGCTCGACCCGGATCGGAAACCTCCCCTGCAGCTCCGGGATGAGGTCGGCCGGTTTGGAAACGTGGAATGCGCCCGCCCCGATGAACAGGATGTGGTCGGTCCTGACCAGGCCATAGCGCGTGTTCACCGTCGTGCCTTCGATGATCGGCAGGAGGTCGCGCTGCACACCCTCACGGCTGACCTCCGGGCCGCGGCCGGATTCTCGGCCCGAGATTTTGTCCACCTCGTCCAGGAAGATAATGCCCGAATGCTCCGCCCGTTCCACGGCCAGGCGGGCCACCTGGTCCATGTCGACCAGGCGTCTCTCTTCCTCTTCCATCAGGAGCTCCCGGGCTTCCCGGATCTTCATCCGCCGTTTCTTGGACTTCCCGCCCAGAAATCCGGGGAACATTTCCTGAATATGGATGCCGATCTCTTCCACTCCCGAATTCGAGAAGACCTCGAAAGGCGGGGCCATTTTTTCCTTGACCTCGATCTCGACCTGGCGTTCTTCCAGGACACCCTCGCGGAGCTGTCTGCGCAGCTTTTCCCTGGTTTCCAGGAACCGGTCGTAATCTCCTTCCTCCGCCATGACGTTCCCCTTTCGCCTCGCCGGCGGCAGGAGGAGGTCGAGGACCCGCTCTTCCACGTTGCTCTTGGCCTTCTCCCGGATCTCCTCGATTTTTTCCTGCTTGACCATGTCGACGGAGATACGGACAAGGTCCCGGATCATCGATTCCACGTCCCGGCCCACATAGCCCACCTCTGTGAACTTGCTGGCCTCGATCTTGAGGAACGGCGAAGACGTCAGCTTGGCCAAGCGACGCGAGATTTCGGTCTTACCGACGCCGGTCGGTCCGATCATCAGGATATTCTTGGGGGCGATCTCATCACCCAGTTCGGGAGGGAGCTTTCTCCGCCGGAAACGGTTCCGCAGGGCGATGGCCACCGCTTTTTTGGCCGCTCGCTGACCGATGATGTACTTGTCGAGCTCGGACACGATCTCTTGGGGCGTCAGCTCGTTATCTCGAGTCTCTTCCGGGTGTTGCTCGGCCGTCCTGAGAAGTGCCATGGTCCTTTCCTCAGAGCTCCTCGACGATGATCCGGTCGTTGGTGTAAACACAGATACCGGCGCTGATCCGGAGCGCCTCTAGGGCGATCTCGTTGGCCGAAAGACCGGTATGTTTGGTCAGGGCGCGGGCTGCGGCCAGGGCATAAGGGCCGCCCGTGCCGATGGCGATGATCCCGTCGTCAGGCTCGACCACATCGCCCGTGCCCGAAATGAGGAAGGCGCTGTCCTTGTCGGCGACGATGAGCAGGGCCTCGAGCTGTCGGAGCGCTTTATCCAGCCGCCAGTCCTTGGCCAGCTCGATGGCCGCCCGGGAGAGGTTGCCGCGGTACTCCTCGAGCTTGTTTTCGAACCGGGAGAACAGCGCAAAGGCATCCGAAGTCGAGCCGGCGAACCCCGCCAGTACCTTATCATTATGCAACCGCCGGATCTTCCGGGCCGTCTGCTTGAGGATAGTCTGGCCCTGCGAGACCTGGCCGTCACCCGCCATGGCGAGACGGCCGTCTCGGCGAACACAGATAATCGTGGTGGAGTAGATCATAGTCCTACCTTTTCCATACCTATAATAATCCAGGGCCGTCGGATTGTAAAGGCAGTGAAAATGTCCCCCCGGGGGCTTCTCCGGCGACTAAATTATGGATATAATAAGCAACATCAACGATGACCTTTCTGAAACACGCTCTGACGATCGGTCTCCTTACTATCCTCCTGTTTCTTGTTGCGGGCTGCAAGAAAAACCCAACGACCACCTCGATCGAGGTTACGCAACCAATAATCGACGTCGTCTGCGAACCCAGTTCGGGAGCGGCCGACACGACCATCACTGTCAGCATCTTGATCGCGGGAAACACAAAAGAAATGCGCGTTTTCGGCCTGGACGTGAACTTCGACGCCAAAATGCTCCAGTCCCAGGAAGTCCACATTGGGACTCTCACGGGAAGCTGGGCGGCGGTCAACGGGAACGAGGTCAGCCCGGGAAGCCTTAAGGTCGGAGGCTTTTTCGGAGCGGGGACTCCGATCCCCGCGGCCAGCCAGGGCACCCTGGCCGAGATCAAGTTCAAAGTCACGGGAAGCGAATACGGGAATGGCCAACAAAGCCAGGTCTGCGCCCGACAATACACAGACGACCTCTCGGATTTCCAGCCCGAGTCGGCCTGCGCCGTCTTCACGCTCAAGAAATAGCCCCCACAAATTGCTTGCCAAGAAGAACCGGAATCCGACATAATGTCGGTATCCGAAAAAACAAAACTACGATGTCCGTAAAACTGCGCGATAAAGCCGGCATCGTCATCGCCGATCTGGCCGGTGAGATCAGGCTCACCGACGATCAAACTCCCTCCCTGCACAGACTGATCGTCGAACAACTGGCCGAGGGGAAATCCGACATCCTGCTCAACTTCGCCAGAGTGGATTTCATCGACAGCTACGGGATCGGCGACGTGGTCGCTTCCTACCTGGCGGTCAAAGAGAAAAAAGGAAGGCTGAAACTGGCCGGTCTCTCGCCTAAGATCTGGCTCATTTTTAACTATTCAGGATTGACCCGCATCCTGGAGATCTTCGACACCGAGGAAAAAGCCCTCCAGAGCTTTATCTGAG
>DATKXS010000076.1:0-3354 GCA_035528895.1 Candidatus Desulfaltia sp. | reverse complement strand
CAAACAGAACCTGCGGATCAAGTCGTTCTATGGGACGTCGGAGAACGCGGTCCGGACGCAGATCTGGGTGGCCATCACGGTTTACGTGCTCGTCGCGATCATTAAGAAGAGGCTGCCGCTGGAGCTTCCGCTCTACACTTTATTGCAGGTTTTGAGCGTAACAGCGTTCGAGAAAGTCCCATTGAATCAACTGCTTACGGATTTCGATGATCATGAATCGATGGCCGATGCCCGTAACCAATTATCTTTGTTCAACTTATGATTGGACAGCACTGACCGGAGATTGAAGTTCATGGTATACTATCTGTTCGAACGCTCTCTCGATCCCCATGGAGGTGATTGATTATGCCTGCACGCGAGCTTAAACCCGGCATCTTCTGGATCGGCGTCAACGACCGGACGACGGACCTCTTCGAAGGCCTTTGGCCGATCACCCAGGAGGGTGTGAGCTACAACTCCTATCTGGTCAGGGGCGAAAAGACGGCTATCATCGACCTGGCCAAGTCCATCAAGGCTGACGAATACCTGGCCCAGGTCGAGGAGGTCACGGAAACCTCCAAGATCGACTACATCATCATCAACCATATGGAGCCCGACCACACCGGGCTCCTTCGGCTTTTCCGGAAAATTGCCCCCCAGGCTGTCATCCTCGGGTCCGCCAAGACCAGGGATATGCTGCGGGGTTTTTTCTCGATCACGGAAAACGTCCGGGCAGTCGCCGACGGCGAAACTTTGTCCCTGGGAGGGCCCACCCTGAGGTTCCTGTCCACGCCTTTCCTTCACTGGCCGGAGACGATCATGACCTTCGAGGAGTCACAGAAGATCCTGTTCTCCTGTGACGGCTTCGGCGGCTACGGCGCCATCCGGGGGGCCATTTTTGACGACGAATGCGCGCATCCCGAATTCTATGAACGGGAGGCGCTGCGCTACTATGCCAACATTGTCGCTAACTACAGTTCCCGGGTCCTGGATGCCATCGGCAAGGCGGCGAGCCTGCCCGTGGAGATCGTCGCTCCTTCTCACGGACTGGTCTGGCGGCGCAACCCGCAGCGGATCGTCGAGCTCTACCGCAAGTGGGCCGAGTACGCCTCCGGAAAGACGGAGCCGGCCGTCACCCTCCTCTACGGCTCCATGTACGGGAACACGGAGAGGATGATGAACGCCGTGGCCATGGGCGTCTCGCAGGCGGGAGTGCCCTTCGAGGTCTTCGACGTGGCCAGGACGAATGTGAGCTACATCCTCCCTTCCCTCTGGACAAATGCGGGCGTCATGATCGGCGCGCCCACCTACGAGGTCAAGGCCTTCCCCCCGATGGCCGAGGCCCTGACCATGGCCGTCAACAAGAGGATCTTCAACCGCAAGGCCGCCTTTTTCGGCAGCTACGGTTGGAGCGGAGGAGCGCTCAGAGAGGTCAAGAAGATCATCGAACCGGCCAAGTGGGACCTGGGAGAAACCCTGGAGTTCATCGGCAGCCCGAAAGCGGAAGATCTGAAGAAAGGGGAGGAGTTCGGCCGAAAGTTCGCCGAATCCATCAAAGCAGGAAGCTGAGCGCGGATCATTATTGATTTTATTCTTTTTTTTGTTATAATAGAGTCAAGTTTTCTTTTGCCGGCTGGAGAAAACTTCTGCCCACCTAAATAAACATTTTTCCCTTTTCTGCTGAAAACAGCCGGCAGCTCCTCATCCGCCCCAAGATTGACTTGACAGTGTTTTCGGCCTTATAGAAAAAGAGATGAAGAACGCCCTGCTCGTCCGCTTCGGAGGCCTGGGAGATCTTCTCGTCACCCTACCCTCCATCCGTTTCCTCCGCGCGAAATTTCCGGATGCGCACCTGACCATGGTCTCCCGGAAACAATATGGCGACCTATTTCTGGAGGCAAGGGTCGTAGACGAGGTCATACCGGAAGACAACCGCCGGCTCCTGCCGTTTTTTGAAACGGAGGCATCGTTGAACAGCGATTTCGCCGGCTGGCTGGGATCGTTCGACTCCATCATGGCCTGGACGCAGGGAAATCCGGAGGATTTCCTGTTCAAAGCGCCGGGCATCCAGGCCGGCAGCGTTCAGCCCTGCGTCATCCAGGCCGACCCTGGGAAGACAGAGCCATTGAGCCGGGTCTTCTTCCGGAAGACGGCCGCATCACTCGGTGAAAGTGCCTCTCTCCGCATCGAAAGATGGTCGCGGCTGCCGCTGCCGGGGGTATCGAGAGACGTCGGCCCAAAGATCGTCATCCATCCGGGAAGCGGGAGCGAGGCCAAGCGCTGGCCGCTCCGGAACTTCCTGAAGATCATCGAAGAACTTGGGGAAAAAAAGATCGCGGGCGCGTTGGTCACGGGTAAAGCAGAAGAGAATATGACTTCTTCGATCGAGGAAACGGCTCTTCCCTTGAACTGGACCTGGATTCGATGTCCTTCCATCCCGGCGCTCGCCAGGCTCTTGAGCGCCGCCGCTCTCTACCTGGGGAATGATTCCGGAGTGACTCATCTCGCCGCCGCCTGCGGCGCCGAGGTCGTGGCTCTTTTCCGCAGCGAATTTGCGTCCGCCTGGCGGCCGCTCGGCCGGGTTCAGCTGCTCAGCGCGGCCTCTCCGAGTGAAATCAGCCTGGAATCCGTCCGGAAAAATATTTTCTCGCGGATGAAAACTTAAAAGATTTTTTCGCCTGAATTCTGCCCAATTCTTGTGCAAGTAGCCAGAACTCGTAGGCTTTCAGCAAGTTAGAAAAGATAATCACAGGGGTTTATGGAGGATTTGCACAGTCCTGTTAAAACGATGCTCTATCTTGCTCAAAATATTCAGGTTAGTGGGGGTGAGAGGTTTCCTCGCGCTGAGGAAATCTTGGCCGTTTTACATTTCCAAGGATTGTGTTATCATCATGGCGCCAAGAGGACCGGAAAGAATGAGCGCCGACGATTGGAAAGACCGCCTGCGGATGTTCATCGAGAGTGTCAGCGTCCTAGAGCGGTGCAAGCATGAAACCAGGGAGAACTTCAAGCAGTTCTGCGAATTCATCGCCGAGCCGGCCTTCGAGGCGCTGTCCGAAGAGATGAAGGAATACAAGATCAAGGCCAAGTTCTGGACGGAGACGGGAAAATCCGCCGGCATCAGGCTGGATTTCCCGAACTCCCGGGTGCCGAGCTTCCACTACATCATTTCCCTGCCACAGAATTTCGTCCAGATGAAATTGCGGCTCCGGGTCAAAGGACCGACATCTCCCGATGGACCTTCACAGGATATTGAGAAAGCTTTCATGGAGAGCGTCCCGCCCGAGAAAATCTTGAAGTTCGGGAAAGAGGAGCTCCTCGACGATATCATCGAGCACTTCAAGAACTATGTCTTCGCGGCCCTGACCTCGGCCA
>DATKXS010000075.1:0-2986 GCA_035528895.1 Candidatus Desulfaltia sp. | reverse complement strand
TTTCATCCCTGAAGATTGTTATTTTGGGCCCCTGAACATTCAGCTCTTTAAAATGGATCTTCTTTCCGAACAATAGCAAAACCGGGACACGGGCGTGGATTCGCTCGGCTGTTAGAAGCGGCGGCAGGTCCGGCTCTCCGGGCCTGCGCAGGGAAATCCCATTCAGGGTGAACTCAAGCCGAAACAGGTTGTAGCGCAGGGAAGAGGCCTCAATCGCGAAACCAAAGCGGCGCTCCGCCGCCCCGAGCGCGCGGTCAAGAACCGCTTTCCGTACGAACGGCAGATGAAGAAACAGAGACAGCAGCCCAAGACAGAGAACGGCGAAAACGATAATCCGTCGCGCCTTCTTTTTCATTGGGGGAACTTTCTCAGCTCGTTGAAAAGTCACAAACAGCTAAAAAGGAATCAGTATTTAAATATAGCGCCTATCCGGCAAAATATCAAACAAGATCCGATGACGGCGATCTACTATTATAATTATGGTTAATTATGTTGACACACAACCAAAGGCATCCATCCCGGGCGGAATTCCGCCCGGAAAATTGAAGAAAAATGCAAATAAACGCGAAACCTCAAAAATAGAACCGTCCCCATTTTAAATTTCGGCAATTGGTTGTCTGTCACCGTCATTCTATGACATAATTTCATCCGGCATCGCGGAGAGCATGAAAAAGAAGAGGGATCGGCCGCCGGCCTCGATTTTTTTTCTCCTGCCGGTTATGATCTTCGCCGCCACCGCGGATCATGCGAGGAAAAAAATGCAGGCTGCCAAACCAGAACTCCCCCAGGCCGCCGGCCCCTGGATCCGGAGCGAGGCGCCCCGGACGATCACCGCCGAAAACATCTTCGAGTACATGGACGGCGCCGGGGAACTCTACATCGGGTACCGCTTCGACCGGCTCGAGGTCACTGAATATATGGCACCGGGAGAAAAAAATATTCTGGTCGAGATCTATTTCATGATGACCCCGGACGACGCCTTCGGCCTTCTCTCTCTCGACTGGGGAGGCGAGCCTATCGATCTGGAGAGAACAACCCGGGAGAGAGAGGCAGAACAAACGTCCTGGCCGAGCGCCCTCTACGGTGAGGGGCTGCTCCGCCTGCGGTCGGATGCGATCTACGCCCGGATCCTGGCCGAGCAGGAAACGCCGCAATCGAAGGAGGCGGTGCTGGCTCTCGGCGGGGCCGTCGTCGAGGGTCGCCGCGCCGCCTCAAGCCCGACGCTTCTCCGCCGGCTTCCGGAGATCCTCCGACCCGACTGGAAACGGCGCCGCGACGGGACGAGCTATTTCCGTTCCCACCTGGTCCTCAATTCTTTTTATTATCTCAGCCAGGAGAATATGTTCGACCTCGGCCACGAGACAGAAGCGGCGATCGCCCGGTATGAGAAGGAGTCGCCGGCCGGGCTTCAGCGCATCCGGGTCCTTACGGTCCAGTATCCGGATGCCCAAGCCGCCGGAAAGGCGATCACCCATTTTCAGCGGGTCTATTTACCCGAACAATCTCCATCGTCGATGGAGACGCCGAATTTCTTCTCCGTCGAGGACGGCTGGCTGGGTTACAAGCTGACAGGCCGCCGGACGGCTTTCGTCTTCGAATGTCCGGACAGGGAGACGGCCGCAGCCGTCATGGATCAACTCTTTACAAACGAGGAGGTGCCGAATGGCCGATAAGAAAAAATCGTTGACGCGACGGGATTTCCTCCAGGGGACTCTCGGAGCGGCAGTAGGCGCGTCCGTTCTTGGAACGAAGTGGCTCGAACCGACTCAGCAAGCCGCCGGCTCCAGCCTGGTCGCCGTGGTCCGGGATGCGAAGGCGATGGATTCAGCGAACGTCGTCAATACCGACGTTCTGAAGACCGTGCTCGACGATGTCCTGACCAGGGTGACCGGCAAAAGCACTGCCAAGGATGCCTGGCAAAGCCTGCTCAAGCCGGACGACACGGTCGGTCTTGTCGACACGCCCCACCTTAACCCGACCCACAAGGAGGTCGTGAACGCCGTCAAGAGTTCGCTCATCGCCGCCGGGTTCCCCGGAGAAAGAATCCTGAATGCCCAGGGAGGCCCGGAAAAGCCAAAGGCTTGCACAGCGCTCATCGGGCTTCCGGCGTTGAAGGCCCACTGGCTCACGGGTCTCGGGACGGTCATGAAGCTGTACATCCTCTATTCAGGAAGACCGAGCAACTACCATGACGCCGCCAACGCCAAGCTGGGAGAGCTCTGGAACCTGCCGTTTGTCAAGGGGAAGACCCGTCTCGTGCTCGTGGACGCCCTTCATCCCCTCTTCGACAAAGGCCCCCAGGTGGACCCCCGGTACAAATGGGCTTATAACGGATTGATCGCCGGGACCGACCCCGTGGCCGTCGAAACCGTCTGCCTGCGCATCATCATGGAAAAACGGAAAGCCTATAAGGGCGAGCCGTGGCCCTTGAGTCCCCCGCCTCTCTGCGTCGAGGCCGCGGACAAAGAATACGGATTGGGGACGAGCGATTGGAGCAAGATCAAGGTCGACCTTTCCGGCTGGAAAGAAGGCGCCCTCCTCGGCTGACCGGGGAATGCTGACCATCCAAAAGGAAGAACGCGAAGGTTTTTATTTTATTCACCCTCTCCCTCAACCCTCTCCCATCAAGGGAGAGGGGGATAATTGGGCTCGTCCGAGAAAAAGAAAACGGGGAGGGCCCTTTTTCGGAGTGCTTCCCGGCTAAAAAAAGAGCCATCCCTATTTTCGATCAAGCTCCCTCAAGTCTACTCCCCCCTGGGAGACTGTGTCATAATGCGAGGGAGTGAAGCGACCGAAGCAATCTCATAATGTGTTGAAAAGACAGGAGATTGCCGCGCTCCCTGCGGTCGCTCGCATGTATGAAAGCGCTGCAGATGTCAAGAGACTAAATGGGTGATTTCTTCATGTCTTTGCCTTCCTCCTTCCGGATAGCTATTTCGTCTTTAAGGCTCAAGTCCCGTTTCGCCGGATGCATGTATGCGCCGTC
>DATKXS010000074.1:0-16421 GCA_035528895.1 Candidatus Desulfaltia sp. | reverse complement strand
TGTGGAGCGGATGCTCTTCCAGCCAAGAAAAAAGCGGGGCGAATCTTCAGGACGATGACTCGGCCCTGATAACAACTCGGGCGGACCGACTGCGTGTCTATGAAGGCGGGACCGCCGAAGTGGACCTCCGCCTGAAGAACGCGGGGAAAAAAGAATGGTCGTCCCGAGACCGGAATCCTTGCCTTCTCTCATACCACCTCCTGGACGAAGCAGGAAAGGTTCTCAGGTTCGACAACGCCAGGACTTCCCTGCCCCGTCCCGTTCGCCCCGGAGAAGAGATCGAACTCTCGATCCGGGCCAAGGCTCCTCTGGACAAAGGGAACTACCTCGTCGAGATCGACCTCGTCCGCGAAGGCTTGGCTTGGTTCAAAGACTCCGGCAGCCGGACGCTGGTCATACCGCTTCTGGTGGAAGAAAGACAACGTCCGGGTGAGACGAGTTTCGAGTCGAGCGTTCCCGAATTCAACGTCCTCCAGAAACTCATTCGGACGACACTTGAAAACGACGAGATCGAATTCCAGGGAAAGACCGGCCGGATCGACGGGTTCACGGCCGGCGCCGGCTATCCTCAGATCTGGCTCCGCGACGCGGCCACCATCATCTCCGCTTCCCGATACTATTATCCGGAATCCTTCCTGACCTCCTGGCTCGAGGAGCATCTGGCCTACCAGAAGCCCGACGGCGGCCTGGAGGACTGGATCGACGGTCGGGGACGCTCGGACAAGAACACCGTCGAGACAGATCAGGAGGCGAGCGCCGTCCAGTCGGCCTATCAGGTTTTTCTCCTCAAGGGAACGGCCTGGCTCGAAAAAAGGGTCGCCGGCGAGACCATCCTCGGCCGCCTGGAAAAGGCCGTCACCTATATTTTCGAGAGCCGGTTCAACCCTGAGCACGGACTCATCACCGGCGCCCACACCGCCGACTGGGGGGACGTCGACCCTGAGGATCCCGACCAGAAAGCTATCTATGTCGACGAAAGGACCCGCTGGACGGCGGATATCTACGATCAGAGCATGGGCTATGAGGCCTGCCGCCGACTGGCCTCCATGTTGGCGGCCCTCGAAAAGAGGAACAAGGCGGACTATTGGCTAAAAAAAGCAGCCTCCTTACGGGAAGCCGCTGACCGCTATCTCTGGCAGGAAAAAAAGGGGTTCTACAGGGTTCACATCCACCTGGACCCCTTTCCCCACGACTTCGACGAAGACGATATGTTCGCCATGGGAGGGAACACCCAGGCGGTCATCGCCGGAATGGCGGACGCCGAGAAAGCGGAACGGATCATCCAGACCGCCCTCGAACGGCAGGAGTTGTTCGGGCTCTCCTCCGTGTCGGGTTCGCTCCTCCCCCCCTACCCGGCCGGGTTCTTCCAGCATCCGGCAATGGACGAGCCCTATGAATACCAGAACGGCGGGCAGTGGGACTGGTTCGGAGGCCGGCTGGTCCTGGCCATGTTCGAGAATGGTTTCAGCGCAGCGGCCAGGGAAAAGCTCATCGAGATCGCGGCCAAGAATACCCGGAACGGCGGGCTGTTCGAATGGGACACGAAAGATGGGAGCGGCCGCGGCAGCGATTATTATGCCGGGAGCGCCGGCAGCCTGGCTCGAGCCCTGTGCGAAGGCTATTTTGGTTTCAAGCTGGGCGAAAAAAGCCTTGACCTGGAGCCCAAGCTCGGCGGGGATGAAGGCCGTGTTCGCGTTCACATCCCTTCATCCGGGTTATTCGCGGCTCTCGATTATCGTCCGGTCAAGAGCGAGCGGAAGATCCTGTTCCGGTACGAGAGCAATTTTGCCGGTCAGGGCAAGGTCCGGTTGCTCATCCCCTGGACTTTTTTCGGCGTTTCCGAACGAGGCGACCGGAAAGAGCTCGAGGTGCGGCGGGACGGGCTCAAGGTCCCCTTCTCCCTGGAAAAACGGTATCAAGATGAATTTGTTGTCGTGGATACGGATTTCAAGGGCCATACTCTCGAAATGAAGCCGGAGGAATCGCCGGGATAGCCGATTATTTGCGGCCGATGGAATAATACTCGAAACCGAGTTTGCGCAGCGCCGCCGGGTCAAAAACGTTCCGTCCATCGAGGATGATCGGGTTGGCCATAGCCTCTTTGATCCGCTCGAGGTCCAGCCCGGCGAACTCTTCCCATTCGGTCAGGATGATCAGGGCATTCGTCCCTTCGGCCGCCTGATAGGCCGAGTCGCAATACTCCAGACGGTCCGGTTCCGAGGGGTAGACCTCCTTCATGTTCTCCATGGCCTGGGGATCATACAGCCGCAAGCGGGCCTCTTCACGGAGAAGCTCGCGGACGACGTTGATGCTGGGCGCTTCCCGGATGTCGTCGGTCTCCGGCTTGAAGGCCAGCCCGAGGAGGGCGATCCGCTTATCCTTGAGGATCCAAAGGGCCTGCTTGATCTTTTCGACGAAGATCCGGATCCGGTCAAAATTGACCCTGTCCGCTTCCTTGAGCAGGCTCATGTCAACGCCCAGATCCTCGCCGATCTTGACCAGGGCCTTGATGTCCTTGGGAAAACAGGATCCGCCGTAGCCGATCCCTGCTTTCAGGAAACGGCTCCCGATGCGCGGGTCGAGCCCCATGCCTTGGGCCACCTGCTCGACATTGGCGTCAGTCTTATCGCAGATGCTCGAGATCAGGTTGATGTAGGAGATCTTCAGGGCGAGGAAGGAGTTGGAGGCGTGCTTGATTAGTTCGGCCGTATCGATGTTGGTGACGACCACCCGGTCCCGGAGCTTTTCGTAGATGCCGCAGAGAAGGTCCCGGGCCCTCTCCGCCTCCACGCCGACGATGATGCGGTCGGGAAGGAGAAAATCGGAGACCGCGGACCCCTCCCTCAGGAATTCAGGATTGGAGGCGATATCGAAATCGGTGTCCGTCTTTTTATAAAGCCCGATCGTCCGCTTGATCCAGAACGAGGTCTTGACCGGGACGGTGCTCTTCTCCACCACGAGCTTGTAGCGATTGAGGTTGTCGGCGATCAGGCGGGAGACCTCCTCGATCTGGGACATGTCGGCGCTGCCGTCGGAATGCTGGGGCGTGCCGACGCAGACAAAGATGACCTCGGCTTCCCGGATGACCGCGTTCAGGTCGGCGCTGAAGGACAGCCGGCCCTTCCGGATGTTTTCGGACAGGAGCTCATCCAGGCCGGGCTCGTAGATAGGGATAACTCCCCGGGAGATCCGGTCGATCTTTGCCTCGTCCTTGTCCGTGCCGATGACCTGATTGCCGAGCTCGGCCAGTCCGGCCGCCGTCACCAGGCCGACGTAGCCCGTACCGATGACCGCGATCTTCATCTCCCCCCTCCTCTCATGCCTTGATGACGTTCCGGCGCTTTCTCTTGACGGCGTTCCGGGTGTCCACGACCAGCGGGGCGTTCCGGACGATGCCGTCGAAGTCATAGGCCGAATGATCGGTGGCGATGATGACGGCATCGCTGGCCCGGAGCCTCTTCGGCGTCAGGGCAACGGAACGCAGGCTAAGACCGGGATATTCCCTGTGCCCGGCGGAGCGCGGGACGTAGGGATCGTTGTAGGCGATCCGGGCGCCTTTCTGCTTGAAGATGCTGATGATCTTGAGGGCGGGTGATTCGCGCTGGTCGTCGATGTCCTTCTTGTAGGCGATCCCGAGGACGAGGATCTTTGCGCCGCAAATCGATTTCCCCCGCCGGTTCAAAGCCTCGATCGTCTTGTTGACGACATAATAGGGCATCCGGGTGTTGATCTCCCCGGCCAATTCGATGAATTTCGTCGGATAATCGACCTCCTTGGCTTTCCAGGTCAGGTAGAACGGGTCGACGGGGATGCAGTGCCCGCCGTATCCCGGTCCGGGGTAAAAGGGCATATAGCCGAAGGGCTTGGAGGAGGCGGCCCGGATGACCTCCCAGACATCGATGCCCATCCGCTCAAAGATGATCTTCAATTCATTGACCAGGGCGATGTTCACCGACCGGAAAATGTTCTCCTGAAGCTTTACGGCTTCGGCGACCCGCGTCGAAGAGACGGGCACGGTCCGGATGACGACCTGCCCGTAGAGAAGGTCGGCCAGCCGGCGGCAGGTCGGGGTGAGTCCGCCGATGACCTTGGGGATCGTCTCGGTGGAGTAGGAACGGTTTCCGGGGTCCTCGCGCTCCGGAGAAAAGGCCAGAAAGAAATCCCGGCCGGGACGCAGCCCGCTCTCGGCCAAGATGGGCAGCATCTCTTCATCGGTCGTCCCGGGGTAGGTCGTGCTCTCGAGGATGACGAGCTGTCCTTTTTTCAGATGCCTGGAGATGACCCGGGTGGTCTGGAGGACAAAGGAAAGGTCCGGATTCTTGTGGGCATCGAGAGGCGTGGGGACACAGATGATAATGACATCCACGTTGCGCAACCGGGCGAAGTCGGCGGTCGGCCGAAAGGCTTTTTTCTCCAGGAATCCTTTCAGTTCCCTGGCCGAGATATGGCGGATATAGCTCCTCCCCCGGTTCAGGGATACCACTTTCTTGGGGTCGACGTCGAATCCCGTGACCCGGAAGCCTTTGTTTAAGAACAGCTTGACCAGGGGAAGGCCGACGTAACCCAGCCCGATGACGCCGATATGTGCCTGCTTGGTTCGGATTCTTGTCTCGAGGGTCGAGAGCGCTTGGTTCATCCTATCTCCTTTTCCTGTACCAGGCCACCGCTTTCTTCAGCCCCTGTTTGAAACCGACCAGGGGCTCGAAGCCGAGGACCTTCCTGGCTTTGTCGATATCGGCGAAGGAATGAAGGATATCGCCCGGCCGGGGGTCGGTATAAAGAGGCGGGATGGAAACACCCAACAGGTCGCCGATCTCCCGGGCCAGGGTGTTGACCGTCGTCCTCTCGCCGCAGGCGATGTTGAAGACCTCGCCCCCGGCCGTCTCCGGCGCCTCGATAGCTCTCAGGTTGGCTTCGACCACGTTGGCGACGGGGGTGAAATCCCGGGACTGTTCGCCGTCGCCGAATATCTGAGGCCTCTCGCCCCTCATCATCTGGGTGATGAACAAAGGGATGGCGGCCGCATACTGGCTGGAAGGATCCTGGCGGGCGCCGAAGACGTTGAAATAACGGAGACAGATCGTCTCTAACCTGTAGATCTCATGGAAGATCCGGCAATATTTTTCATCTATAAGCTTGTGGACGGCGTAGGGCGAAAGGGGTCTTCCCTCGGCCCCCTCTCTCTTGGGAAGCTCGGGATCATCTCCGTAAACCGAGGACGAGGAGGCAAAAACGAATTTCTTGACCTTGGCTTCGACGCCGGCCACGAGCAGGTTCAAGGTGCCGTTGACGTTGATATCGTGGGCCAGGAGCGGCTCTTCAATCGACCGGGGAACGGAAGGCAGGGCGGCCTGGTGGAGGACATAATCGACCCGGCGGAGAGCCCGCCGGCAGGTCTCCAGGTCGCGGATGTCTCCCTCTATAAGCTCGATAAAATTCCGGAACGGAGCTATGTTCTCCCGTTTCCCGGTGATGAAGTTGTCAAGCACCCTGACTCTCTCTCCACGCCGGACCAGCTCTTCGGCGATGTGAGAGCCGATGAAACCGGCGCCACCCGTGACGAGATATGTCTTCATGATCGGCCTGCCTTTAAATGAGATTAAAGATATCCCAGCTCCTCCAATCTCTTAAGCACGATACCGACGCTCTCCTCCAGCGTCTCTCTATCCGTCTGCAAGAGGATCTCGGGGTTCTCGGGCTCCTCGTAAGGGTCGGAAATGCCTGTGAACTCCTTGATCTCTCCTCTCATCGCCTTCTGGTACATCCCCTTGACGTCGCGGCGCATGCACTCTTCGAGCGAGCACTTGGCATAGACCTCGATGAAGTCGCCGATCTCCTGCCGCGATCGGGCCCTGACCTCGCGGTAGGGAGAGATGAACGAGGTCAGCACGGCTACGCCGTTCCGGGTCAGGAGCTTGGCCACAAAGGTAACCCGGCGGATGTTCTCGTTGCGGTCTTCCCGGGAGAAACCCAGATCGCGCGTCAGGTCCTGCCGGACGATATCACCGTCCAGCCTCTCGACCCGCAGTCCTTTCTCGCGGAGGATCTCGGCGACCCGGTCGGCCACGGCCGACTTGCCCGAACAGGGCAGCCCCGTGAACCACAGGGTAAAGCCTTTCCGGTTGTCATTCTTCTTCTCGACCATCGCTTCTCGTCTCCTCTCTGATCTTGCGGTCTCTGTTGCCTACTCGATGAACGGATTCTCGAACTGCATGATGATCTTGGCCACCTCGGGCCGCATCAGCTCGGGCGGAGGGACCTGGCCCTTGACCAGGAGGTCCCTGATCTTCGTCCCGCTGAACTGGATCTGTTCGGACGGAGGATGGGGGCAGATCTTTTCGTTCACCACGGACTGGCATTTCTTGCAGTAATAGAACGCCCGGAAAAAGAGCGGCACGATCCCCAGGTCGGGAAATTCCTCGAAGATGTCCTGGGCCGCATAGGGATGATAATAGCTGCCGACGCCGGCATGATCCCGCCCGATGATGATATGGGTGCAGCCGAAATTCTTCCGGACGATGGCGTGGTGGATGGCTTCCCGGGGCCCGGCATAGCGCATCTCCATCTGCAGGATGGCCATGACGGCCCTTTCCTTGAGGTAATAGTGCTTGATCAGCTCATCGTAAGAGGCCAGGATGACCTCGTCCTTGAAATCCCCTTTTTTCTTGCGGCCGATCACCGGATTGACGAAGATGCCGTCGGTGAAGGTCAGGGCCGTCTTCTGCACATACTCGTGGCCGATGTGCGGCGTGTTCCGCGTCTGGAAGGCCACAACCGTCTTCCAGCCCTTCTCCTTGAACAGGATCCGGGTCTCTTTAGGGCTGAGCTTATAGCGGTCGAAGGGCGTCGGCGAGATCTCGAGGAGGTCGACGGCGCCGGCCAGCAGGACCTCCTTCATCCCGGCGACCTTGGCCACTCCCGGATGGGCCCGGTCCATGGATAAAAATACCTTCTCGGCCAGCTCGTCGCGGTCGAATACGTACTTCTCCTCCAGGTGGAGGATGGCCACCGGCCGTCCGCTCTCGCTCTCCAAGACGACATCCTTTCCTTCCTGGAACCTCGCCGCCTCCTCGAGGGAGGCGTCGAGGACGATGGGGATGGTCCAGGGGAGGTCGTTCTGCAGGCGCATCTCGTTCAGGACGTTGCGGAAATCGGCCTTTCCCATGAATCCTTCGAGCGGCGAGAAGACGCCGCCGGCGATGTTCTCGACGTCCGAAACGGATTCATCGGTGATTTTGAGGGCGGGGAGAGTCTTGACCCTTTCCAGGGCTTCTTTGCGGCGGTCTCCCCAAAGAACGCGATCGACTAATCTTCCGCCGTGGGGATGTATCATGTGATCCTCCGGTTGTTCGGCTGGGGATGGAGCGGAGTCCGGCGGTCAATCGAGATAGCCAAGAGCTTTCAATCTCTCTTTGACTTTTTCCTCGTCCTCCTTGCTGAAGGCCTCTCCCGGTGTCTCTTCCTGGGAGAGTTTCTCCCGCAGGACTTTGACCACGTAGCTGGAAACGGACGGGACATCCGTCCCCTTGATGAGCTCCTCAATCTTCTTGTGGAGGGATGCGGGGATGGATACGCTCAGAGACTCTTTTTCCATGGTCTTCCTCTTCAGGCCAGACGTGTTGGACAGGCTATCCGGCCTCAATGGCCCTAAAATACAGGCTAAATATATATATGAACTGGCTTTTTTTTTCAACTTTCCTCTGTCTTCGGCCTAGAAAAGGGCTGAGCTCGGGAGGGCCGGTCGGCTTGACAATCCCCGTCGTTTGATGTTTATTATGACTACTCAATGACTGAAGACCCTTCCCCTGCCTCCTGATATGGAAAAAGTCACTCACCCCTATATCCGAAAAAGCGTCTTCTCCGGAGTCCTCGACCGGAACCTCCGCAAGCTCGAAAACCGCCTCGGGGTGAACCTCTCTATCAGAGGAGACAGCCTGATCGTGGACGGCCAGCCCAAGAAGGTCGAGTTCGCCAAGCTCTACTTCGAGAAGATGAGCGATCTCGAGGAGCGGGGTTGTCAGCTCAGGGAAGAGGATTTCCACATCGCCCTGGACCTCCTCGAGGGGGGAAACAGCCAGGCCCTGGAATCCTACTTTCCTGCCGAGGCCCTGAGTCTCTCCCGGAAATCGGTGAATCCCAAGAGTCTCAACCAGCAGGAGTATATCCAGGCTATCCGCGGATTTGACCTGGTCTTCGGGATCGGACCGGCCGGAACCGGGAAAACGTACCTGGCCATGGCCATGGCCCTGACACTCCTCCAGGAGAAACAGGTCAACCGCATCATCCTCACCCGCCCGGCCGTCGAAGCCGGCGAGAAACTCGGCTTCCTGCCCGGCGACTTATACCAGAAGATCAACCCCTACCTCCGCCCGCTTTACGACGCCCTCTTCGACCTCACGCGGACCGATCAGGCCAACCGTCTGATCGAGAGGGGCATTATCGAGATCGCCCCCCTGGCCTTTATGCGGGGTCGGACCCTCAACGATTCTTTCATCATCCTCGACGAAGCCCAGAACAGCACCCGGGAGCAGATGAAAATGCTGCTGACGCGCGCCGGGTTCGGTTCCAAGGTGGTGGTGACAGCCGACATCACCCAGATCGACCTGCCTCAGCCCAAAAAATCGGGCGTTCTGGAGGCGATCAGGATCCTGGAGTCCATCCCCGAGATCGCCTTCGTCCGTTTCAATGAGAAGGACGTGGTTCGGCATCCCCTCGTTCAGAAGATCATCAAGGCCTATGACCGGGCCGACTCCAAGGCCTCCAAGGTCCAATGAATTTCATATCGTTCCGGCGCCTGAAGCTCTTCAAGAGCCCCTCTCCGCGTCCGAAGGATGACGGAGAGGAGCCGGAAGCCGGGGACAAGACCACGAACTTCTGGCGGCGGATCATTCGGGATCCCTTTTTCTACCTGATCATCTTCGTCTTCGTCCTCGCCTATTTCCTCTCCTATGTTTCCTCCCGCTCCCTCCCCAAGATCGAGGAGGGCGAGATCGCCGCGGTCGACATCGTCTCCCCCGTCGACCTGACCATCGAGGACACCGAGACGACGGCCAAGCGAAAGGCCGCGGCCGCGGAAGCGGTCCTGCCGGTTTACGTCTTCGACAAGAACTCCTTCCTGAACACCGAGGAGAAGATCCGGCAGTTCTTCGAGTTCGGCCGGGAGAGGCTGAAGGCGGCCGGTCCGCCGGCCAGAGCCGCCGAACTCCAAACGGCCGTCGCCGATAGATTCGGCCTGGACATTCCGGTGAGCGAGTTCGAATCCCTGATCAAAGCGAATTTCTCCTCCGAGATCGAGGAGACGCTGGTCAGCCTGATCGCGAAGGTTTCCTCCCGGGGCATCATCGTTTCCAAGAACCTTTTCATCCGCCGGGAGCCCGAGACGGGATTTCTCCTGATCCGGGGATCGGGGAACGAACAGCTGACCCAGATGGACGGGATCCTGGATATCAAGGAAGCCCGAAACCAGTTCGCCGCGGAGGCCGAAAAGCTGGAGATCTCAGCCCGCAACCAGAGGCTCCTGGTCGGCCTGGCGGAAGTGTTGCTCACCCCCAATATCACCTACAACAACCTGGAAACGGAGTCCAGGAAAGAGCTGGCCAGGGACCGGGAGGAGACCGTCTTTTACACCGTAAAAAAAGGCAAGGTCATCGTCCGCAAAGGGGATGAAGCGACCGCCGAGAATATCAAACGGATCTCCACCATCAATCAGAACCTCCAGAAAGCGCGGGACTGGATCATCCATTTCGCCGGGACGTTCCTCCTCTTCGCCTTGATCTTCGTCGCCCTCTGGTATTTCCTGAAGTCGTTGCTCAAGTTCCGGGCCGCGCTCAACATCTACCGGATGATGGGCGTCATCCTCCTGGTCAGTCTTCTGGCCTATAAATTGGCCGTGTTCGTCGCGACTTTGTTCAGCCAGGTCTCCCGCATCGCCGTCCTGACCAATGTCGAGGTCTATCGCTATGCTTTCCCCTTCCAGTTCGGGGTCATCATCTTCGCCTTTCTGACCAATAATACCATCACCCTGATCTTCACTGTCCTCAACAGCATTCTGGTCGGCTACGTCTTCCAGGGCGATTTCCAGCTGATGCTTTTCAGCTTCCTCGGCGGACTGGCCGCCGTCTACGGTATCCGTTACTACAAGAAGCAGAAGCGCACGTCGGCGCTGCGCGCCGGTCTGTTCGTGGTCGCCCCGACCAACGCCTTTTTGATCATCATCTTCGAGCTCATCCGGGAAAAGATCAACAGCCCGGGTGTCTTCGCCTCCGAGATCGGCCTGGGCCTGCTGGGCGGAGTCCTGAGCGCCGCCCTGGCCTTCGTGCTCCTCCCCATCATCGAGAACATCTTCGGGTTCATCACCCCGACCAAGCTCCTCGACCTCACCAACTCGGACCTCCCCATCTTCCGGCGCATGGCCATGGAAGCGCCCGGTTCCTACCACCATTCGCTGATCGTCTCCGCGTTGGCCGAAAAGGCGGCCGAGGAGATCGGCCTGGACGTGATGCTGGTCAAGGCCGGGTCGCTCTACCACGACATCGGTAAGGTCAAGCGGCCCGAATACTTCATCGAGAATATCAGCCGCAATCCCGACCTCCACAAGGACATGGCGCCGAGCCTCAGTTCGCTGGTCATCATCAACCACGTCAAGGAAGGAGTGGAACTCGCCCGAAAACTGAAGCTCCCCAAGAAGATCAAGGAGATCATCGAGCAGCACCACGGCAGCACGCTCGTCCGCTATTTCTTCCACAAGGCCAAAGAGGTCTACAACCCGGACATGCAAACGATCGAGGAGGAGAGCTACCGCTATCCCGGCCCCCCTCCCCAGAGCAAGGAGGCCGCCCTGATCATGCTGGCCGACTCGATCGAGGCCGCCTCGCGGAGCGTCAAAAACCCTTCCCGCGAAAGCCTGAAGCGCCTGATCGTCGAGATCTTCGAGAACTATCTCCAGGACGGCCAGCTCGACGACTGTGACTTCTCGCTCCGGGAGCTCCGGGCCATCGCGGCCTCTTTTCACACGGCGCTTTACGCGATCTATCAGCCGCGTCTCGAGTATCCGGGTTTCAACTTCGAGATGAAAATGAAGAAAAAGCCGGCCAACGGCAAGAAGGCCAATGATCGAGGTCCTCAATCTCCAGTCTAGATACTGGGTCGACCGGAGGAAATTCGCCGGCCTGCTCGCCAGGCTGGTCCAAAGATATGAGATCGGTGATCCTGAGATCACGCTGGCCTTCGTGGACACGCGGACGATCACCCGACTCAACCGGAGGTTCATGAAGAGAGATGGGCCGACCGACGTTTTGAGCTTCCCCGGCGGGGAAAAGATCGGGGAGGGAAGACCCTATCTCGGCGACATCGTCATCTCGGTTCCCCAGGCCTTCAAACAGAGCTTCGCCGAGGCTCACGGCCTGGAAACGGAACTCCTGGACCTGACCGTTCACGGATTCCTGCACCTCATCCACTTCGACCACGGCAAGGGGATCGAGGAGGAGGAGGTCCGGGTCCGGGAGGCTCTGGTCGGAGGAGGAATAGACGCATGACGGCGGACTTCTGGACGTGGGCCGGCCTGGCCCTTCTTTTCCTCTTCGCCTTCTTCCTCTCTCTCTTCCATGCCTGTCTGAACACGTTCTCCAAGATATCGCTGAGTCGGTTCCTGGAAGACAGGGCCAAGGAATACAGAGAGAGAATTCTCGACCTTTACGACGAAACCCGGATCGCCGTCGACAGCCTGCGGGTCGTCTTCATCATCGCTTTCTTGATCGATATTTCGCGGCTCATCCCGCGCCTGCGGCACTGGCCGATCTGGTTCTTCCTGGCATCTCTGCTGGTATTCTTCATCTTCTTCGACTACCTGCCGCGGCTGTTGAATTCCCTGAACAAGAAGGCCGTCCTGCGGTTCCTCCTCCCCTCCCTCGGGTTCATTCACAGGATCGCCGCTCCGCTGACCCGGCTGCTGCGGAAGCTCGAGGAAAAGCAGATCGAAGACGAGATCCACGAGGCCTCGGAGGAAGAGATCGAGACCTTCATCGACGAGGCCACGGAGGAGGGCATCATCGAGGAGCACGAGGGCGAACTCCTCAAGAGTGTGGTCGAGTTCGGCGATACCCTGGTCAAAGAGATCATGACCCCGCGGCTGGACATGGTCCTCATCCGCCGGGAGGCCACCTTCGGAGCGCTGCGCGAGCTCATCCAGACGGAGAAATATTCGCGTATCCCCGTCTACAAAGACCGGGTCGACAATATCGAGGGAGTGGTCATTGCCAAGGACCTCCTCCCCTATTCCGGGGACGAGCACAAGGACCTGCCCATCGTGCCGATCATCCGTCCGGTCCATTTCGTGCCCGAATCCATGAAAGTCAACCGGCTTCTCAAGGAATTCCAGAGGCAGATGCAAAAACTGGCCATCGTGGTGGACGAACACGGCGGGGTTTCGGGGCTGGTGACGTTGGAGGACCTCATCGAGGAGATCGTCGGCGAGATCCAGGACGAATACGACCAGGACGAGGAGACCCAAATAGCCGAGACCGGACCGGGGGAATACGTGGTCTCGGGCGACGCCAGTGTGGACGACATCGAGGAAAAGTTCGACAAAGACATCAGTAATGACGACTACATCACCGTCAGCGGGCTCATCGCCCACCACCTCGGCCGCCTGCCCAAGCGCGGGGAAACGTTCGAGATCAAGGGCCTGTCCTTCGAGATCCTGGAGGGCGGCCAGAAGAGGATCAAAAAGGTAAAGGTCCGGGCGTCCGCGGGGGCGGGGATCGGAGAGGACGGTAAGAAATGAAGGCCGGCTATGTGGCCCTCATCGGCCGCCCGAACGTCGGGAAATCGACGCTCCTCAATACCCTGCTGGGACAGAAAGTCGCCATCATCTCCGATAAACCGCAGACGACGCGCGTCAGCATCCTGGGAGTCAAGACGACGCCGGCGGGACAAATCATCTTCATTGACAATCCCGGCATCCACAAGCCGCTCCACACGCTGAACAGGCGGATGATGAACTTCGTCTATTCGGCGCTGGAGACAGCCGACTTGCTCTGCCTGCTCATCGACGCGACCGAGAAGTACGGGCACGGCGATGAGTTCGTCGTCGAGACGCTGCGCAAGGTCGCGACCCCCCTCTTCCTGCTCATCAACAAGGTCGATATCATCAAGAAAGAAAAGGTCCTGTTGATCATCGATCACTACAAGGACCTGCTGCCGTTCAGAGAGATCATCCCGATCTCGGCGCTCAAGGGGACGAACCTGGACATACTGGAGGAGCAGATCTACGGGGTTCTCCCGGAAGCAGAAAAGCCCTATGCGGACGAGATGATCACCGACCAGACGCTGCGCTTCCAGCTGGCCGAGATCATCCGCGAGAAGCTCCTCCGGCGCGTCGAAGAGGAACTGCCGTTTGTGACCGCGGTGCTCATCGATTCGATGGAGGAGCGGAAGGACATAGGCAGCCGTGAAAAAGAAGAAGAAAAAAGTCCCGAGACCGGAATTCTGGTTGTTGACAAGAATCGTCCTGCCCTGAAATCATTATCCCCCAGCCGGAAGCATGAGCCAGGAAAGCCGAAAGAGAAAAAGCAGCGAACGAAGGTGACTTACATCAGCGCTTCGATCTTCGTCGAGCGAGACAGCCACCGGGGCATCGTCATCGGGCGGCAAGGACGGGTCATCAAAGAAATCGGGATCGAGGCCAGGCGGGAGATCGAAGGCATCCTGGACTCGAAGATCTACCTCGATCTCAAGGTCAAAGTCCGTAAGAAGTGGCGCGATTCGGCCGACGTCCTCGACCTCATCGAAGGCCAAAAGTAAAATTTGGGGACATGACCTCAATTTCTGAATTGAGGATCGTGTCCCCTGAATTTCCTGCTAAGTCAGACCCCGTCATTGCGACACAGTCCCCTGGTGGGTGAAGATCGAGGTGAGGGGGATTGTATTGACAGTTTCCCCCGAAGATGGCAAAATTGCCTCACTTCCCATCAGGCGGTGAGTGTAGCTCAACTGGTTAGAGCAGCGGACTGTGGATCCGCAGGTTGGGGGTTCGAGACCCCTCACTCACCCCACTTTTGCTTTCTTACAACCGTCTCTTTTCGCATCAACTGTGACATCGTGAATATTATATCAAAAGGTGGTCTAAAAGCCAAGACAGTTTTGTCACCCTTGAGATAAACTTTCTCCACGACCACTGACAAGATCTTTGACTTCCCTTCCCAGTCCTGCCTGGCATATATATTTTTAAAATCTTTTAGTAGCTCAAGGACGGTTATGCCCTGTTCCTTGTATTTCCGATTACTAGTCTCAAGCTTCTTGATCTGATTCTGGATATCCAAAATATTTTCGTCTAGCTCCTTTTGCTTCTCAAGGTAAAGCGGTAGTGAAATATGCTCAGCTAATCGGTCGTCGTAGAGGATCGACAGTTTGTTCTTAGTCTGAGTTAACTGAGATTCAAGATACTTCCGCTCCTTGCGAATCTCGATGTCATTTTCCGATGAAGATGAAATCAGTTCCTGCTTGATCCGATCAATAATCTTAGGGTTCAAGTAGTCAAACGTCCCAAGCTCGTCGTAGAACATTTGATCGATCTTTTCCTGCCGAATATTCTTTTGAGGACATTTGGGATTCTTAGACTTTGTGCATCGATAAAATATGTAGTTCTTCCATCCTTCATCGGCTGTAATAGAAGAATGACAATAACCGCATTTTAAAAACTGCTTAAATGGATACCACTTTTTAGTATCACCTTTCGGGTTCTGATTTTTTGTCCTTAACGTTTCTTGGACTTGATTAAACAACTGTTCTGAAATTAAAGGTTGGTATTTCCCTGGCCAAAGAATCCCTCTCCAACGGAATTTGCCAGTAAAAAACGGATTTCTTAGAATCGACTGGAGGCCATGCTTTGTGACTTTTCTACTAGGGCGTTTCTTAGTTTTTCTTGTTCTCAATCCTCGACGAACCATTTCCCTTTGAAGCGTAGCTAACGAATAATTTCCAGTTGCATAGAGTTCAAAAACTTTTTTAACTAAAGGAGCACGTCCTTCATCAATGATAATTCTAGATTGCTCATTTTCATCTCGAACATTGAGATAGCCGATGGGTGCCCATGCTGGATACTTACCTTCACGAGCTTTTTGCTCCATCCCGTGAATGGTTCTTTCAGATATTTTTCGTCCTTCATAAGTAGCATCAATAATACTCTGTTCAAGTTGCTTCCAGATATGAGAAGGTGATTTTTTATTGATAGTTTGATTTATTTCTATCCAAAAAAGTGATATATCATTGTCGATGATAAGAGGTTTAATCTCATTGACATAGTCTTCTAAATTTCTAAGCAATCGATCGATTGTATAAACTAAAAGATAGAATCCCTTATGTATCTGTAGATATTGAGTCATTTCTCTGAAGTCATGTCTCTTCCACCATCTGGTTGCAGTTTCATCCACTCGAAATATTCTAAGGATTTCCAGTCCCTTTTCTTTTGCGACTCGCTCACACTCATGTTGTTGGAAATTCTGGCTGTATCCTTGAGTCTGCATTTCAGTAGAAACTCGGACCCAGATCACTCCAGTCATTTGAGTTCTTTTAAAGCCTTCAGTAATTTCACGAGTTCCTGGATGGCTTCATCACCTTCAAAACTATCAAGAAGACTGGGAAGATAATGCTTCTCATATTCTTCGATCAAGATTTTTCTGTCTTGTTCAGGGTCAGGAAGTTTAAATAGTATTTTCTTTTTCTTCATCGAATATATTATAAATCAAATCATATCCTATTGATATCGAAACAACGTCACACTCGTTCGTTGTTTTTGTACATATAATCCATCGTATATTCATCTAAACCAAGCTGCTACAATCAGGTGCACGCATCTCGATATACGAGTGCACGTATCATGGGTAAGAAACTTAAAATCTGATGGATTAGAAGATTCTATAAAGCACGCATAAAGCTGATTTGAGAATAATCGACTTCCGCTGTCGTCTAGGTCAATGAGGCGATTATCCGCTAACCAACATCTATTAAACTTTCGGGAGGCTGGGTCAATTCTTGGCCTCCACCCGCCTCTTTGTTATCTCCACAATCCTGCAAAAGGTTTGATTAGCTCCCAAAATTCAGATGGTAATAACGCTCTGATTCCTAATTTCCGGAGCTGGTTTTTATGTCTGAGAATAGTTCTAAAATCCGTCGTAATAAATGCATCACAATTGGCCATCAAAGTTTCTATCAATAACAACCGGTCATACGGGCTACGCTTAATATCGGCAATTTTGCATAAACTCCTTTCTAGTTTAAGGAGTTCAGGAGGTAAATCTCGTCTTTGTCGAACTGTGTTATCATTCAATTCCCATATCGTTATTTGCCACGTATCCAAGGCATCTATGAGCTTCCCCCCAAAAACTGGACAGGGGGCGAAGGTGCATTAAGGCCAACCTTTTTGT
>DATKXS010000073.1:0-7646 GCA_035528895.1 Candidatus Desulfaltia sp. | reverse complement strand
CCGACGCCGCTTCGCCGTCTCGACCGGCTGACCAAGGAGCTGGTGGGACCGGAGATCTGGATCAAGCGGGACGACCTGACCGGGCTGGCCTTCGGCGGAAACAAGTCGCGCAAGCTGGAGTTCATCCTCGCGGACGCCTTGAACCGGGGCGCCGACGTCATCATCACCTGGGCAAGCGTGCAATCGAACTGGTGTTTGCAAACCGCGGCTGCAGCCCGGAGGTATGGCCTGAGGCCGATCCTGTTGCTGTTCAACACGTCCGACCTCGCCCCGGAGTATGACGGCAACCTGCTCCTCGACCGCATCCTCGACGCCGACATCCGCATCCGCGAGGCGGAGAAAGGGAAGATCGTGAGCCTGGAATACGTGGCCGAGGTCCTCGAAGAAATCGTCAACGAGGTCAGGGACTGCGGACATACTCCCTACGTGGTCTCGGTCGGTGGATCGATGACGGGCTGGTCGATGACCAAGCCCCTGGGCGCGATCGCTTATCTAGAGGCGTTTATCGAGACATGTGAACAAACCCGGGAGGCGGGAGCCGGCTTCACTCACATCATTCATGCCACGGGCTCCGGGTCCACCCAAGCTGGATTAGCGGTCGGGGCCAAGAGCTTGCAAGAAGACGTCCGGGTTATCGGTATCAGCGTTTCCGAAAGCCGGGAGGTCCTCGTCCCAATCGTTAGAAAAATCGGCCGGGAAACGGTGAAGTCTCTGGAGCTCGATGTCGATCTCGCAGACAGCGACATCATCATCATGGACGAGTATATCAAGGAAGGCTACGGGACCATCAACAAGGATACGGCCCAGACCATCCGTCTGCTCTTTGTGACCGAGGGGATCGTCCTCGACCCGGTCTACACCGGGAAAGCCATGGCGGCGCTGCTGGATCTCGTCAGAAAAGGCTATTTTCAAAAGGGGGATAGAGTTGTCTTTTTCCATACCGGCGGGACGCCCGCCCTTTTCCCGTATCGGAAGCCGCTCGTCGAATTTCTGAGCTAGGAGGACGGACGGAATGAAATACAGGTGGCCGACCTATCAGGATATCCTGAAAGCCCGGGAGATCATTCAATCATACCTTCCCCGAACTCCTCTTTACGGCTATCCCCCGCTCAACGATCTCCTGGGGACCAAGGTCTACGTGAAGCACGAGAACCATCTCCCCACGGTCTCCTTCAAGGTCAGGGGCGGAATCAACCTCATCCATCACCTCAGACCCGAGGAGAGAAAACGGGGAGTGGTGACCGCCTCGACTGGCAACCACGCCCTTTCGATCGCCTTCGCCGGCCGCCTCTTCGGCGTCCCTGTGACGGTTGTCATGCCCGAAGGAGCGAACCCGATCAAGGTCAAGGCCGTGCGCAGCCAGGGGGCTGAGATCATCTTTCACGGCCGGATCTTCGAGGAATCCAAGGACGAGGCGAGCCGCTTGGCCGGCGAAAGGGGAGGGCGGTTCATCCACCCGGCCAACGAGCCCCATCTTATCGCCGGGGTAGCCACCTATGCCGTCGAGATCCTGGAAGAATGCCCGACTCTCGACGTGATCATCGTGCCGGTCGGAGGGGGAAGCGGCGCCGCCGGCTGCTGCCTGGCCAAGGCCGAGCTCAAACCCGACGTCCAGGTGATCGGCGTCCAGGCGGAAAAGGCACCCGCGGCCTATCGTTCCTGGAAGGCCAAGAAGATCGTCGAGGACAAGATGGAGACCGCGGCCGAGGGGCTCCAGACACGGATGGGCTACGAGCTGACCCAGGAGATCCTCCAGAAATACCTGGCCGATTTCATCCTGGTCTCGGAAGATGAGATGTCCGGGGCGATCCTGACCTACCTGGAGCTCGTCCGCAACCTCAGCGAGGAAGCCGGAGCCTCCCCGTTGGCGGGAGCGCTCAAGATCAAGGGCCGCCTCCAAGGCAAAACGGTCGCTCTGATCCTCTCCGGCTCTAATATCTCCCTGGAACGATTAAAAAGCGTTCTGGAAACGTGATCAAGCGCTAGAGCGGGCTGACGAATCCAAATTCCGAGCCTGTCCTATCTAGATGTTCCTTTCAGGTACTTCAGGAATTCGCTGTCCGTCGACAGCAGAAGCCAGGTTTCGCTGTCCAGGCTGGTCCGGTAGGTCTCCAGGGTCTTCAGGAACTGGTAGAACTCAGGGTCAGCGTTGTAAGCCTGGGCATAAACCCGCGTCGCCTCGGCATCGGCCTTTCCCTTGATCTCCTGAGCCTTCATGTAAGCTTCCGACTGGATTCTCTTCAGCTCCTTCTCTTTCTGGCCGCGGATCTCGGCGCTCTTGCCGTCTCCCTCCGACCTGTACTTGGAAGCGATCCTCTTTCGTTCCGCGATCATCCGGTCGAAGACTTTCTGCTGGACCTCATCGACATAATTGATCCTTTTGATCCGGACGTCCCGGATCTCGACGCCGAATTCCGGGGTGATCTTGGAGGCTCGTTCCAAGATGATCTGGGCGAGCTTCTCCCGGCCCACCTCGATCTTGACCATTGCGGTTTCGGCCTGGATGATCGCCGTCTCCTCGCTGCGTTCGAACTCCCGGTTGGACGAACGGACGACCTCGATCAAGTCGAAGTTGGCGATGACGTTTCGCGTCTCGCCGTCGATGACGTCGTCCAGACGGGATTGGGCTCCCCGCTCGTCTCTCACCCTTTGGTAGAAAACCAGGGGATCGCTGATCCGCCACCGGGCATAGGTATCGACCCAGATGTATTTTTTGTCCTTGGTCGGAATCTGGTTGGGAAAGCCGTCCCATTCCAGCCAGCGTTTCTCGAAATAGTTGGTCTTCTGGATAAACGGCATCTTGAGATGAATCCCCGCCTTGGTGATCGCTCCGCCGATGGGGTCCCCGAACTGGGTGATGATGACCTGGTCCGTCTCGGAGACGATATAAACGGCATCGACCAGGACGAGGAGGAGGAGGGCCGCAGCCACGATGAAAACGATGGTTTTTGTCGAGGCGCTCATTTCTTGACCTCCTCTCCCAGGTTGAGGAGCGGCAGGACGCTCCGCAGTTTCTCGTCGACCACGATCTTTTTCTTGATCTTGGTCAGGACGTCGTTGATCGTCTCGAGAAAGAGGCGCTTTCTGGTTACGGAGGGGGCCTTGGAATATTCTCGGAGGACCGATGTGAACAGGCTGGCATCCCCCTGGGCACGGTTGACCCGTTCGGTGGCATACCCTTCCGCCGCCCGGATGGTTTGCTCGGCTTCGCCCTCGGCCTTGGGGATCTCCTGGTTGAACTCCGCCCAGGCCTGGTTGATCTTTGTCTCTTTTTCCTGGAGCGCTTCGTTGACCTCGTTGAACGACGGCTTGACCGGGTCGGGCGGGTTGACGTCCTGGAAGATAAGCTGGAGGACATCGATCCCGATCTCGTAGATATCGCAGAGAGTCTGCAGTTCGAGCTTGGCCTCGTCGGCGATCCTTGACCGGCCGACGGTGATGACTTCGTCCACGGAGTTGTCACCGATGACCTTGCGAACCACCGCCTCTCCCATGGACCGGAAGGTGCCTTCGACGTTCCGGAGCTTGAACAGATAATTGTAGGGATCTTTAATCTTGTACTGGACGATCCATTCCACATTGACGACATTGAGATCTCCCGTCAGCATCACCGATTCCTTGGTCGTTTCGGGCGTCACGGTGAACTCGGACCGGATCCCCGGCCGCCTTGTCCTGAACCCGAACTCGAGCTTGAGCTGGCGCTCGACGGGGACGCGGGTCAACGCTTCGATGCCCAGAGGCATCTTGAAATTCAGGCCGGGATCGGCCGTGCGCACGAACTTGCCGAAGCGCAGGATGACCCCGATCTCCTCGGGGCTGATCTGATAAACCGATCCGTAGAGCAGGATGATGCCGAAGACCGCCAGGACGATGATGCGGATCAATCCGGGCTTTATCTTCGGAATTTTGAAGTCCATCTGAGGGAAGTCTTGTCTCATCCGAACCTCCTTTCTTGGATTGTGTCTTTTCCCACTATAACATAGGAATCGTGGAGCGGGAAGAAAAAAGCGGAGAAAGATTTACAGCTCCTGCACCTATCATAAAGATCATGCCTTTAGAAATGCTCCCGGGAGTCCGTTTAAAACTCAGGTCGACAGGGACTCCAGCGTTTTTTCCAAGCGGGAAAGCGAAGTCCGGTGGAGCGGGATATCCTGGCGCCCCAGACTTTCCATTGTCTTCAATCCACTCCCGGTGACGACCAATACGACCTCTTCCCTCAAATTCAATTTTTTCTTCTTGGAGAGTCTGATCAGAGCCGCCAGGACGGTCGCCGATGCCGGATCTGCAAAAATTCCCTCCAATTCGGCCAGCTCTCTCTCTGCGGCCAGGATCTCATTTTCCGTGACCGCCATAATCATCCCGGCATACTCCCGGACAAGCTTAAGGACCAGGTTCCCTCCAGGAGGCGAGGGATTGGAGATAGCATGGGCGATCGTCTTCGGCCGGGAAAACCTCGAATACCGGTCTCTGCCCTGAGCAAATGCCCTGGCCAGGGGGGAACATCCCTTGGCCTGTACCCCCACAAACACGGGCATCTCAGCAGCGAGACCTTCCTCTTTCAGATCGAGGAACGCCCTCATCAGCCCGATGAGATGCCCCCCCGAGCTCACGGGCACAAATAGATACCGAGGAACGCGAGGCCTGAGCTGTTGGAAGATTTCATATCCTGTGACTTTGTAGCCTTCTATCCGCAACGGATCGACGGAATTCATGAAATAGATACCGTGTTTCCGACCGATCTCGCGGCTGGCGCTAAAAAGGCTCCCATAATCTCCCCTGACTTTCACCAGGACGGGGCCATAAATGCCAGCGGCCAAAGCCTTGTCCCGCGGCGTGTCTTCCTTGAGCAGCACGATCGTCGACAAGCCCGCTTTGGCGCCGTAAGCCGCCGTCGATCCGGCCATGTTTCCTGTCGAGACCGTGCCGATCCTCTTTATTCCGAGGGCAACGGCTTTCTGAACGGCCACCGCCGTCCCCCGGTCCTTGAAGCTCTGAGTCGGGTTGACGGTTTCGTTCTTGGCATAGACCGGGGGGAGGCGATACTTCCGGCGGATCCTTTCGAGCGGAACGAGCGGGGTTTCACCCTCTCCCAGGCTCAAGCCTCTATCCACCTTCGCCAAGGGAAGAAAAGCCTGATATTTCTCAATGGAGAGGGCCCGGTCGAGCGAAAAAGCTCTTCTTCGGGGAGTGGACGAGACCACCATAGGCTCATGGCAGATGGGGCAGAAGGAACGGAAAACATCGAGGGGATACCGCTTCCCGCAAAAGAGGCATTCCAGGCGATCCATAAACTTTCCTCAGTGGATATCTGCGCCAAGTCTATAGCAAATTTTCCGGTAATGCAAAATCAAACAACTTAGGAATGTCGACGCTCCCGCTCAGGTTTTTAACGCCGTTCCCTCAGCTTTTTTCTCGGCGCTGCGGAACTCCGCAGAGGCTCGGGGCAGTGGCATCGAAACCGCGCCCGTTTTCTCCCTTCGCCTTTTTGGGGGGAAAAAGCAACGCTTTTTCCCCTCCAACGTTCGCGGGGCTCACTGCCCCCCTTCTCGGACTGCGTCCTGCGACCAAGGGGGCCATCCTCCCTGGATCCCCCGCTGCTTTGCTCCGCAAATCAGCAAAACGGGCTCGATCCACTTTCTTCTTTTCACCAAGGCTCGGGATGTATGCTAAGAAGTCCGTATGAGCGACGAGCGGGCAGGGTTCCTCGAAGAGGAGAGCGAGGAACGAATCGAGCAAGATTTCCTCGCTGGGGAAATCGCAGCGTGACTTCGAGGCATATATCCCGAGCCTTCCGCTCACTCCTCATACGGGTTTCTAATGCCACTGCCCCTCGCCTTGGGGAAAAAAGAGCGGGCAGTCGTCGATGGACTTCCTTACCCAAGCCCTGCGCCTCGGTCAACATAACTGAGCGGCTGCACTCGAAAAACGCCACAGGAAGGCTAAACCTTCGAGGTCGCTTCTCCATTCCCAAGTTGTTCATCACAAAAGAGGAGAAACTTACACAACAACATGCAATTGGAGATGCGTCTAGGATGTGGTAAAATCATCCGCAGAAAAGTGAGTTGAAGCGCTGTGAGCCGAGCCAAATGACAGACGATGAAAAGCACATGAGACAAGCGCTGACCCAGGCCAAAAGGGCCGGAGACAGGGGAGAGGTGCCCGTCGGCGCTGTCGTCGTCTCCGGCGGAAAAGTCTTGAGCCGTGGTTATAACCGGCCGGTCGGCCAGAACGACCCGACGGCGCATGCCGAGGTCGTGGCCATCCGGAAGGCCGGCCGGAGAAGAGGGAATTACCGGCTCGTCGGCTGCGATCTTTATGTCACTCTCGAGCCCTGTGCTATGTGCCTAGGTGCCGCCGTCCAGGCTCGTCTGAGACGGGTGGTGTTCGGAGCCCTGGACCCGAAGTCGGGCGCCGTGCGGTCGGTCATGAGGTTCCCGTTCAGGAAGATGAACCACCGGCCGGAGCTCAAGGGCGGCCTGCTGGCGGAAGAATGCAGCCGGGCCCTGAAAGGCTTTTTCGTTTCTCAGCGTGTCGCTCCCTGCAATGGCCATTTTCGTCGATCGCGGAGAGGTGGCCGAGTGGTTGAAGGCGACGGTCTCGAAAACCGTTATCCTGAGCAATCGGGATCGTGGGTTCGAATCCCACCCTCTCCGCCAGTTCAGTCTCCCGGAGTAAAGCGCCATCAGCGAACCTAAGAAGCCGGTTTCACTCGTCCTGGCGGGATTCGGCCAGGTCGGAAAAGCGTTCGTCGCGCTTCTTCAGGAAAAGGGAGGGTCCCTCCGGAAACGGTACGGCCTTGACCTCAGCCTCAGGGCCGTCCTCAAATCCGACGGCGGCTTCATGGCCGATGCGGACATTCTTAAATACGGCCTAGCGGAGACGTCGGCCGGACAGACCAGCGGCCAGGCTCTCTGGAAGGCCGGCCTTACCGTGGAAGCGGTTCTGAAAAAGATCGAGCCAGGGGTTCTGGTCGAATGCACCCCTTCCAACATCCAAACGGGGGAGCCCGGGCTTGGACACATCCAGGCGGCTCTCGAAAACGGCTGGCATGTGGTGACGGCCAACAAGGGGCCTCTTGTGGTCGCTTTCAGAATGCTTCAAAACCTGGCCCGAGAAAACCGCCTGTCCCTTGGATACAGCGGGGCGACGGCCGCCGCCCTGCCGACGCTCGATGTCGGGCTTTATTCCTTGGCCGGAGCCGAGATCCTGGCCATCGAGGGAATCCTGAACGGGACATCCAACTTCATCCTGACAAGAATGGGGGAGGGAGCGACGTTCGAGGAAGCCCTCAAGGACGCCCAGGCCAGAGGGATCGCCGAGCACAACCCGGCGCTCGATGTCGAAGGTTGGGACACGGCCGCGAAACTCCTGCTCATCGCCAACTCTGTGTTGGGGCTTGATCTCAGCCTCGACGACATCAAGATCAAAGGCATCACTGAGATTTCTCCCGGGCGCATCGAGGGTGCTAAGAGAGAGGGGAGGGCCCTCAAACTGATCGGAAAAATCAGGCGGACTGAAGGCCGATGGCGCGCCGAGGTTTCACCAAGCGCCATCGAGGCCGGACATCCGCTCTTCCATGTCGACGGCACGAACAAGGGGATCACTTTTTTGACCGACACCATGGGTTCTGTCACGGTCACCGGCGG
>DATKXS010000072.1:0-2999 GCA_035528895.1 Candidatus Desulfaltia sp. | reverse complement strand
ATCACCCTGGTCCTCGTCCCCGTCGTTTATTCGTTTTTCGAGAAGAAAAGGGAACTCGTCTAGCGACTTGAATCCTAAGATCAGGCGGAGTGCTTTTTATCGAAGCCGTCAAGCGTTTTGTATTTCTTCCAGAAGTCCCGGCTCGTCTTGGCCACGACCCCGCTTAGGGCAAAAAGGGCGACGAGGTTGGGAAAGGCCATGAAGGCGTTGGCGACGTCGCCGATGTAGAAGACGAGCTGGATGGAGATGAGAGCGCCGATGAATCCCAGCCCAATGTAGATGACCCGGTAGACCCGGGTCACTTTATAACCGAAAATGAATTTCATGCACTGCTCGCCGTAATAATACCAGGCGATCAGAGTCGTGTACCCGAACAGGAACGACCCCAGGGCCACAGTGATACTTCCGATCACACCGGCCTTACTCGCAAAAGAAGAGGCTGTCAGCGCGGTTCCCTGGATCGTATCGGCGGCCTTGGTCGTTGCCCAGAGGCCGCTGGAGAGGTTGATGATGGCCGTGAACGAGCAGACGATGATCGTGTCCACGAAGACCTCGGCGATCCCCATGAGACCCTGGTGGACCGGGGACTTGGCCTGGGCGGCGGCATGGGCGATGGGAGCGCTCCCCAGTCCAGCCTCGTTGGTCAGGAGTCCGCGGCGGAAGCCCATCTGCATGGCCGTCTTCACCGTGTAGCCGATGGCCCCGCCGCCCATCGCGTAGGGCGTGAAGGCATGCTCGAAGATGAGGGTCAAGACGTCCGGGATGACGGCGACGTTGGAGAGGATGACGAATGCGCCGACGACGAGATAGAGGAAGATCATCACCGGGACGATCCGCTCCGCCACGGCGCCGATCCTCTTGATCCCGCCGATGATGACGATGCCGACGAGAAAGGTAATGACTATGGCACTGACGATCTTGGGAATTCCGAACTGGCTGTTGAAGACCAGGGTCATCTGGTTGGCCTGCATCATGTTCCCGGTACCGAACAGGGTGGCAAAGGCGCCGCAGACGGCGAAGGCCGGGGCCAGGATGGCGGCGAATCTTTTGTTCGAAATACCGTTCTTGATGTAATACATGGGGCCGCCGGCGATCTTGCCGTCCGGGTAATGTTCCCGGTACATCACCCCCAGGAGGGCTTCCGAATACTTGGTGGCCATGCCGACGAACCCGCAGACCCAAAGCCAGAAGATGGCCCCCGGGCCGCCCGTCGTCAGGGCGAAGGCGACGCCGCCGATATTCCCGTTGCCGACGGTGGCGGCCAGGGCCGTCGAGACCGCCTGGAACGCCGAAACATCGCCCTCCCGCTTTTCCTTTTTCCCCTTATGGAGGAAGCCGGCGAACATGATTTGGAAGCCGTCGCGGAGGTGCCGGAACTGGACGAAGTGCGTCCGGATGGTCAGCCAGATTCCGGCGGCCAGCAGGAAGAAAAGCAGGAAAGACCAGATATTGTAGGCCGTCTTGTCGACCCATTGGGCGAGGTTGTCCAGGAATCCTTCCATCGGCAGCTCCTTCTATCCAGGGTGTTTGTTTATTGACAATCTCGGGGGACACGGCGAGGTCACAGACACACTTGAATAGATCATGAATGGTTTCTATAACATTAAACGCCGTGCCGATGCAAATGGTCGAATAGCTGAAGTTCCCCCATTTTTTGTTTCCAGATAAGTGACGAGACTAACTCCCTGATGGAAAATAAGTTAGCCCATTTCGGGCCGAATTATTGGGGGAACTCCTGGGCTCTATCGGGGGACGACCTGACCATAGATGAGCTCCGAGAGACGGGCAATCAGTCTTTCGCCCTCTTCCGGGCTTTTTGCCCCTCTGGTCAGGACCACCAGAATATACGGCTTGCGCCCCCGGGGGAAGACTATGGCCGCATCATGTTCCATACCCGTAATCGAGCCGGTTTTATTGGCGACCGGGATCCCGGCCGGCACACCCGCCGGGATGCCGTCGCGGAACTTTTGTTTTTCCAGGATGAGGATCATCTCCCGGCAGGAGGACAAGGAACCGGCCTTGCCGGACGCGATCGCCTCCATCACACGGAGGAGGTCGGAGGCGTCGGTCTGGTTGTTCCAGTCTCTCTCAAAGGCCTTGCCGTCTTCAACACTCCTTAGAACCCGCATCCGCCGGATGCCCAAGAGATCCAGAGTGGACATCACGTTTTCCGGCCGGACGAGCTCGATCAAAATGTTGGTCGCCAGATTGCTACTGCTGGTGATCATCCTCTCGGCGAGTTCCCGGATCGTTAGGGACGTTCCGATGAGTCCATAGATATCGGTATCGGAGTCATCTTCCTTGTTCAAAGAAAAGGGGCTGCCGTCGACGATGCTGTGAAACTCGTTCTTGATGACGATCCAATCATCCAGCCGAAATTTCCCATCTTCGGCCTGCTTGAATACTTCGATGAGCACCGGCACCTTCATCGTGCTGGCTGCATGGACCATATCCTTTTCCTTAATCAAAAGGGTCTCTCCCGTTTGGAGGTCTTTGAAGGCCAGGCTGACCTCGGCTCCGGAGCCCGCGATCTCGGCCTCGAGAGCCTTTCTCAAGGTGTTCAAATCCACACACCAAGAACAGAGGCCCAAGACAACAAAGTTGAACAAGGACAGGGCTATCGCAAACGAACATTTTTTTGGCTTCATGTCTTTTCTCTTCCTTGCCAATTAAAGCATAACTCCAGACTGAATCCAAGGCGAGGGCCTGTTGCCGACAAATCCATTTTCGGACCTAATTATTGGGGGAACTCCTGGTTGAACAATGAGGGGGAACGTCCTCTAAGTCTTTTCCAGGACGCCGAGCGCCTCGAGATGGGGAGTGTGGGGGAAGAAATCAAAGCACCCGAGCTTCCGAAGGCGATAGCCGTTGGCTTCGAGCAAGCCGATGTCGCGGGCGAAAGCGGCGGGATTGCAGGAAACATAGAGGATATGGGAGATCTTCAGGCTGATGATGTGCTTCAGGGCCCTGGCGCTGATTCCGGCGCGCGGCGGGTCGAG
>DATKXS010000071.1:0-3085 GCA_035528895.1 Candidatus Desulfaltia sp. | reverse complement strand
CGCCTTTCCGGGGGATCATTTTCTCACCCGCCGGAAATTTTTTTCGGTCTCTGCCGCGACACTGGCCGGATTGGCCCTTCACCCTCATCTTCCAGGCCAGGAGAAGGTCGACGAGCACAAGCCCAAACCGACCCCCACTCCCCCTGATATCCAAACCAATATCGCCGAAGCCCTGAAGATCCCCCGTACTACGGCCTCGCTCCCAGGCCTCTACCCCGGCCAGGTCGTCCGCATCTCCACAGGAACTGCCTCCTCTGAAGGCAAGCTCGATCCACCCAAGATCAAGGCGGCCGTCGAGAAAGGCCTTCTCGAGCTCAGCGGCGAGAAGGACATGCGCGCCGCCTGGCTTCAGTTCGTCTCCCCGTCGGATATCATCGGCATCAAGGTCAACCCCATCGGGGAGAAGCTCCTCTCGACCAAGCCCGAGGTGGTCGAGGTCATCATCGACGGCCTCCTCCAGACCGGGGTTCGCAAGAAGAACATCGTCATCTGGGACCGCCGCCTCTTCCAGCTCCAGGAGGCCGGTTTCACCGCCGAGCGCTTCCCCGGGATCGAGATCCTGGGCACGGAGATGCGCGGGCCGAACGGCGAATTCTACGACGACAAGGGCGAGCTCTGGAGCAAGGACAATATCGACCGCGAGGCTCCGTTCTATTTCGCCGACGTCGAGGGCAAATACGACAAAGAGACTCTGCCCTACATGGTCAACGAAGGCAAGGAATCTTATTTCACCAATATACTGACCCGGCGCTGCACCAAAGTCATCAACGTCCCCATCCTCAAAAATGCCGGCCCCACGGTCACCCTCTGCCTGAAGAACCTCGCCTACGGCTCGCTGAGCAACACCTCCCGGCTCCACCGGCTCTGGATGAAGTCCGTGGCCGAGCCCTGCGCCTTCCCTGTCCTGCGGGACAAGGTCGTCCTCAACATCGCCGACGGCCTCCAGGCCTGCTACGAGGGCGGCCCGGGCGCCGACGCCCGCTACATCTGGGACGCCAACCTGATGCTCTTCGGAACCGACCCGGTGGCCGTGGATGCTGTCGGCCACGAGTTCATCGTCAAGGAGAGGATGAAGCGGGGCGTCCAGCAGCTCGAGGACAAAAAGCGCCGCGCCTTCCTTGATATGGCTGCCGGGTTCGGGCTGGGCGTCGCCGAACCCGAGAAGATCAAGGTCAAAGATATCAGCCTCGCTTGAGGGAGCGAAGGGGACGATCCTGAGAAAAGAAGCGCCGCGCTATCCTTTGCCTCTTGTCTTCCTCTGCCTGATCGCCTTCTCTCCTGCACAAGAGACATCACCCGATCTCAGCCGCCTTTCTATCGGCTCCTGGAAGACGGCCGGGCCGCCCGAGGTTTATAAGAAAGACGGCCTTTACGGCTACATCGATGGGGGGGCGGAACTCTTCCTCCAGTACGGCTTCGAGGAATTGTCCATCACCCGATACGTCGACGGCTCCGCTCCCGCCGCTGAAAAAGAGATCACTCTCGAGGTCTACCGGATGTCCTCCCCCGCCGACGCCTTCGGCATCTTCTCCCTGAAAAGAGAAGGTGACGAGCCGGTCTCTCCGCGAATCGAAGCTCTCCACTGGCTGAGCGCTTCCCAGGCGAGCCTGGCCAAAGGAAACTTCTATATCAACATCAACGGAGTAAATTCGACCGAGGAGGAGCTGGAGGCCTTCGCCGCCAGCGTCTCAAGAAAAATCGGAGCCGCCTCTTCGCTTCCGGCCGAGCTTTCTCTTCTCCCCTCTTCCGGGCTCATCCGGGGAAGCGAACGGCTCATCCGGGGCGGGCTGGCGGCCGAGGGGGAATCGCTCCTCCTTGACCGGGAGTTCTGGGGCTTCGAGAAAGGCACGGTCGCCGTCTCGGCCAAATACCAGCCGTCGCGATCGAAGCTACTCATCGTCGTCTTGAACGCCCCCGTCCCCGGCCTGGTTGAAGAAGCGCACAATCTCTTTCTGGAATATCTCGAAGAGGTCGCAGTCAAGGACGGGTTGGTCAGCGGCAAGAACGCCGCCGGCCGTTGGTTCCTGTTCAACTCGGCGGGCGACAGGGCGTTCCTTGTGCTCGGGGAACCGGATTATGCGGCCGCCGAGCGGCTGATCAGGGAAGCCGCGCAAAAATAGCCTGCTTTCTGCTAGAATAAAAGAATCCTATCGATGGAGGCATGGATGAGAAAAAGAATATCGATCATTATTGCGGCCGGAATCTGGCTGTTCGTCGCCTCGGCGGGGCTCTTCCTGAGCCTGCCCGCCCGGGCACAGGAGCCGGAAGTCAGGCCGGTTCTTCTGGGAGAGGAAATGCCGGACTTCACCCTCCCCGCCTTCCAGGGCGGAGACGTGACGCTCTCCAAACTCAAGGGAAAGAACGTCATGATCGTCTTCCCGCGGGGGTTTGCCGCGGAGGGGCGCTGGTGCACAATCTGCAACTACAAGTACGGCGAACTTTTGGACCTGGAAAAGACCGAGCATCTCCTGGAAAAATATAACCTCGAGATCCTCTATGTCTTTCCCTACGGCAAGGACATCGTGAAACAATGGGTGGATGTCCTGCCGGAACAGATGGACAAGATCAAGACCTGGAAAAACCCGTCGGAGCCAGACAAGCTGGACGAGAAGGGCAGGAACTGGACGGAGCGGGCTCGCAAGGGATTCCCCAAGGACATCAGCTTCGAGAAAGGAAATGTCTCTGTCCCCTTCCCCCTCCTCATCGATGCGGACCGGAAGCTGACCAAGGGCCTGGGCTTGTTCACGACGGATTGGAGCGGCAGCAAGGCCGAACAGCTCATCCCCAGCTATTTCGTCCTCGACAAGCAGGGAATCGTCCAGTTCAAGTACATCGGCCAGAATACCTGGGACCGGCCGAGCTGGGAGTACATGGAGAAAGTCCTGGAGATCGTCAATAGCGGCAAATAGCGGGCGAAGCGGCTCCTCCGGGGACCGGCCTCACCTGGCCGAGGTCAGGGCCGCGAAGACATAGTTCTTGAAGTGCTCGATGATATCGTCGAGGAGCTCCTCTTTCCCGAACTTCAAGATTTTCTCGGGCGGGACGCTCTCCATGAAAGCTTTCTCAATATCCTGTGAAGGTCCAT
>DATKXS010000070.1:0-12778 GCA_035528895.1 Candidatus Desulfaltia sp. | reverse complement strand
TCGAAGGCGATCCACTCCGTTTTCGATTTATCCGGCTTGTCTAATATTTTTACTTGGCCTTCAATAAAGCCAACACTAATAAAAACCAGAGCAACTGTGAGGATGGCCACCAATCCAAAAAGCTTCAAATCAAGTAAATTTTTCATGATCCCTCCTTTTTTTATTTCTATATCATGTTTTCCTATGATTAATATAAGGAAACGAAGATTCATAAATGTCAACGAAATGTAAAAAAGTGAAAAAAATATCAAAATAGCCGTTTCAAAACAAACTTATCATCCGGGCAGCGGCGGGTTCAATAGGGAGATACTGTTCGGAACTTAGAAAGCAACCCCCCGAGCTTAAATGTATGGTCCAAATAAGCAAATTGACAAAAGCGCTCAATAAGCATCGTTTATTATCCTGAGGACTTTCATGTTGACATTATTTTATCTCGGGGGTATTATAGATGTACAATTGTGCAATTAAGATGAAAATAATAGTCGATACTTCGGTCATCGTCGCTGTCCTGACCAACGAAAAACACAAACAACGCCTCATTGAGCTGACCAAGGAGGCTGATCTTATCGCCCCGTCCTCATTGCATTGGGAAGTCGGAAATGCTTTCTCCGCTATGCTGAAAAAAAAGAGGATTACGCTCGAACAGGCCTGCAGGGCGCTGGCCGCCTATGCCGGGATAGCCATTAGATTTTACGAAGTCAACCTCAAGGAAGCTTTGAGCCTTTGCGTGAAGGCGAACCTCTATGCCTATGATGCCTACTTCATCGCCTGCGCGCTCCGACTCAAATCCCCATTGCTTTCCTTGGATGACGCCCTTCTTTCCGCGGCGGAGGAGTCGGGAGCATCCATCATGAAGGTGAAGCCATGACATCATATACTTTTTCCGAAGCGCGTCAGAATTTCGCCGCCGTTCTCGAAAAGGCGAAGGTTGAAGGGGGTGTTTTGATCACCAGAAGGGACGGAACCATATTCGAGATCCTTCCCGTGCCGAGAAAAGAGCTCCCGCTGGATGTCCGGGGGATAGACCTCGGCCTCTCCGTCGATGAGATAGTCAACATCATCCGGGAAACCCGGGAAAGATGAAGCGTATTCTCAGTTTTCGGCCAACTTCAAATACAGAGGTGCCTTTTACTTAGTTCCCGCCTGTCCTAGTGGTCTTTTCAGATTAAAAAAATCGCCCTTCTTAAAGGGAACATCTTTCGGCATTGACATTCAGAAAGGAGCGCAGCACTATAAGGGTACCGCCCTGGGGAGGCAAAAGAGTGCAAATTTCATTTAAGAATTGAGCTTAAAGGAGGTCTGCGATGAAAAGCTGTTTTAAACCAATCACCCGCCGTAAATTCCTAAAAACAGGGCTTGCCGGCGGGACAATCATCGCCACTGTGCCGCTCTGGAAGCTTTTCTCCTTTTCCGATCCTCCTGAGGATTTCACCGTCAATCCGGCTGTGAACCTCTCCAAGGAGACGCTGGAAAAGCTTCTCCAGGCCGCTCTTCAGCATGGAGGTGAGTTCGCCGAAGTCTATGTGGAGTACTCCGTGAACAACAGCATTACTCTTGATGAAGACAAGATTCAGGGAGCCCTGCGGGGAGTGGACATGGGAGCCGGAATCCGTGTCCTTCACGGCGAGAAGACAGGATATGCCTACAGCGATGACCTGAGCTTTGGCAAGCTCAAGCAAACTGCGGATGTGGCGGGTCTTATTGCCTCTGAAAAGAATGTCAGGCAGCCTGTGGGGCTGAAACCCTCAGAGGTTCCTTCCCATTATATGGTCAAAGTCTCTCCCGATACGATCATCCCCGAGGACAAGGCGAAGCTGCTCTGGAGGGCGAATTCTGTCGGACGGGAATACGACAAGAGGATTAACCAGGTCACCGTGGAATTTCGTGACAGAAACAAGAAGATCATCATCGCCAATTCGGAGGGGACATGGGTGGAGGACCTCCAGACTCTCACTAATTTTTTGGTCGCTGTCAATGCCATGGAAGGCCAAAAGAGAAGCTCCGGCTATGGCTTTAAAGACGGGACCTTGGGCTATGAGCACTTTGACCTCAAGTTCGCTGAAGGGCTGGCGAAGGAAGCCGGCCGGATGGCTATCGCCATGCTCCCGGCCGAGGATGCGCCGGCGGGCGAGTACCCGATCGTCATGGCCAAAGGATACTGCGGCACGTTCTTCCATGAGGCCATCGGACACAGCCTGGAGAGCGACGGCATCCGGAAAAAGACATCCTGTTTCTGGGATAAGCAAGGAGAGATGATTGCCTCAGAGATAACGACTTTGGCGGATGACGGGACCGTCAAGGGAGCACATGGTTCGGTGAATGTCGATGATGAGGGGACGCCCGGACAGAAGACCATCCTTATCGAAAAAGGGAAATGTGTCAATTTTCTGTTCGACAGGCTGAACGCCAAGTTGATGAAGGCGAAGCTGACCGGAAACGGAAGGAGGATGTCCTACCAGCACTATCCCATTCCCAGGATGACCAACACCTACTTGATGGCCGGCCAGGACGACCCGGAGGAGATTCTCAGGTCCGTCAAGAAAGGGGTTTACATCTCGCACATCGGCGGCGGAAACGTGGACTGGGTCACCGGAACATTTGTTTTTTCCGTCGACGAAGGCTACCTCATCGAGGACGGCAAAATCACCAAGCCGCTCAAGGGAATCCAGCTCATGGGCAGCGGCCCGGAAGCCTTGAAGAACATCGTCATGATCGGCTCCGACCTGGAGATCTGGGGCGGGGGAGGGTGCGGAAAAGCGGGGCAGGGAACGCCCTGCTCCGACGGGAACCCGACCTTGAAGGTCTCAAAGATCACGATAGGCGGAGCGAAAGTCTGAAAGGAGGCATCGATGGACTTCCAATCATTGGCTGAAAACATCGTCAAGAAGGCTTTGAAATCAGGTGCTGACGAGGCCGAGGCCTACCTGACGAGCGGAAGGGAGTTCGGGCTGACGGTCCGGAACGGAGATGTGGAAACCGTCAAACAGGCGACTTCCAAAGGGATGGGTCTGACGGTCTTCAAGGATAAAAAGCTCGGCTTCTCCTATACCTCGGATTTTTCGGATGAGGGCCTTGGAGCGTTCGTCCAGAGGGCAATCCAACTTTCCCTGGTTGCCGACCCTAAGCCCTGGAATGGCCTGCCTGATTTCGAGAAAGGAAAGCCCAAAGAGCTTGATCTCTTCGACCCATCGATCGCCGAGATACCGAATGAGAAGAAAATAGACATCGCCAGGCAGACGGAAAAGATCGCCCTGTCTTACGATAAACGAATCACCAAGTCCGATGGCGGCACCTTTGGCGACTCGGAGACAGATGTGATCATCGTCAATTCCAAGGGCATTTCCTACGCCTCCAAAAGCTCGCAAATCAATTTCGGCGTCGGGGTTATTGCCGGCGAGGGCAGCAACATGCAGCCCGGATACTGGAGTAGCCCAAAGAGGCATGCCAAGGACCTGGATACGGTTGAGAACGTGGGCAAGACGGCGGGAAAAAGAGCAGTGGATAAGCTGGGCCCTAAGCCGGTCGAGACGCAAAAGGTCCCTGTTGTCTTCGACTGGGATGCGGCGCCGGCGTTCTGGTTCGGGATTTTCTGGGCCATAAACGGGGACAGCGTTTTCAAGAAGACAACTTTTCTAACCGAGTATCTCGGTAAGCCTATCGCTTCAGAGCTCATCACCTTAGTTGACGACCCCACTATTCCTCGCCACGTCTCTTCTCTGGCTTTTGATGGTGAAGGGAACATCACCCGAGAAAATATCCTTATCGAGAAGGGAATCTTGAAGATGTTCATCTACGACTCGATTACGGCCAGAAAAGCGGGAGTGAAAGTCAACACGATGGCCCAGAGATACAGCTACAAATCACGACCGTCCGCGAATTTCCTGAATCTCATCGTCCGGAACGGCAAAATGGACAGAGAAAAGCTCATCGCCGGGATCAAGAATGGCCTATACGTCACGATCCTGAGAGGAATTGGAACAGACCCGACAACAGGAACTTATTCCTGCGGCGCATCCGGATTCTGGATTAAAGGCGGGGAGATCGCTTTTCCGGTGGACAAGATCACCCTCGGCGGAAACACCCTGGAGATGTTGAAAAACATTGAAGCTGTGGCCAATGACCTCGAACTCCGGTGGGGCTTGAACAGTCCGTCCTTTAAAATTTCCGAGGTGACAGTCGGCGGGAAGCGATAGAGCCCAGGAGCTTCCTCAATCACCTATTTTTTAGCTTTTTCTGAAGGATAAGAAGCTCTTTTTTTAGCTGCGCCGGCTGGGGCTATTTTTGCGCCCGGATCAGGCGGCAGAGGTCCGGAAGGATCATCGCCCGGATCCCCGGACGCAAGGCAGCGAAGGAGGCCCCGGATCGAATCGGCAGATGGACCAGAACCGCGTCGACAGTATAGCCTGAAATAGCTTTTTCTGACCGCGGTATGGGGGGGGCGTCGGCCGGCTATTTTCCCTTGACGATTTCGACCAGCACCTCGAGGGCGCGGGGATCGCCGGTTTCGCCCAGCCAGAAGATGGCCTTCTTTCGGATCCCCGCGCCGGGGTGTGTCTTGACCACTTTGATCAGCGCGTCGACTCCCTCGTTTCCGGGAAGCTGGGACAGAGCGAAGACGGCCTGCTCCTGGATCTTCATTTCGCCGCTTTCATAAGCCAAGGTCTCAAGGGTAGCGGTCGCCTTGGCCGAGGCTTTCTGGCCCAGCCAAAAAATAGCCTGGTGGCGGACGTCTTCGTGCGTTGCGCGCCTGGCCAGGCCGATCAAGCCGTCGACCGATTCCTCGATCTCCAGTTGGCTTAGCGCGAAGACGGCACTCTCCCTAACTTCTCGGGACGGGTCCTTGTCGGCCGTTCGCATCAGGATGTCGTAAGCCTTCCCGTCGTTCTGCTGGCCGAGCCAGAAGGCGGCACTCTTGCGAAGCGCGTCGGGTTCCCGGCTTTCCAGGATGGAGGCGAGGATCGGGATGACGAGAGAAGGGCTCTGGTGAATTCCGATCGCCACGAGGAGGGGCTCCTTCATTTTTTCCGTTTCGGCTTTCTGATACTTTTCTTTCAGCCAGCTTAGGCTTTCTTCGTCTTCGGCCTCCCCGAGCCAGATCAGAGGCAAGCCCTCGAGGTCGATGGCCTGATCGAGATTGCCCAAGCGGACCCGCTCCCCTCCGTCCCCGGCCCGATTTCCATTGCGGAAGAGGATGGCCACGTCCTTCCAGACCTTCTTTTCCGGCTGGCCTTCCTTTTCTAAGTCATCCAGGATGTGACGCGCCTTTTCCTGGACGGTTCCTTGGTTGGCGCTGGCCGGATCGACGGATTTTTGACCGTCGATGACCTGCCGGAGCGTCGGTTTGAACCTCGCCTCCGAATCGTATGATCCGATGGTCGATTTTTTTCCCATCAACCGGCGGATGCTGTAGCCTGTCCAGTACCCGTCAAGAAAGCTGCGCCGGGACGCTTCTTTATGCGCCCAATCCATCCGGGCCGCGAGGGTCCTCCCGTCCTGGGGAGGGCGGACGACCTCCTGGGAAATCCCGAGGGCCGCCGCCCCGGCCAATCCCAGGGCGGCGATCATGGCTAAAGACCTCTGGCGGCTCATCGTTCACTCCGGCAGGTCTTTCTTGACCTTTTCAGCGTCTTTTTTCTCGATGATCTCGAGGAGCGCGGCCTTGGCCTTGGGCGTTCCGATCTGGCCGAGGACCATCACGGCCATGGTGGCCGTCCTGTTGTCCTTATCCAGGGCGGCTTCGAGGAGGAGGGGGACGGCCTCATCGCTCTTTGTCTCGCCGAGAGAGTGGAGGATCATCCTTTTCATATCGGGGTCCGTCTCCTCCCTATAAATTTGGATCAATACGCTCAACGGAACGGCGCCTTTTTCATCCGCTAAAGCGATCAGGACGGCCTGCTTGACTCTTCGCGATTTCGTTTTCTTCAACAGCTCGAGGAATTTTTCCGTAGGAAGAGAGCCCTCAAACTCGCGAAGCCCGAGGACCGCCATCTCGGCCAGCCTTTCGTCGGGGTTGTTGATGGCCGCATCGAGCAGGATGTCCATCACTCCCTCACCGCCGTGCTGGGCGAGCGCCAGAAGGGCCTGCTGTTTGATGTCGACGTCTTTGCTGGTCTCCATGACAGCCTTCAGCAGGGCTAGAGATTCCGGTCCCTGGATGTCGCCGGCCATGATGAGCGCCAGGCGGGCCAGGCCCTTGTCCGGTTCGTTGAGGATGACTTCGCGGAGAATGGGGAGGGTTTCCGGTTCGGCCCGGTCACTGAGGCTGATCAGGGCCGATTGCCTGATCTCCCGATTCTTGGACTCTTTGAGGATACGCAGGAGGGCCGACCGGGCCTCCTGGCCTTCGTCGTTTTGAAGGCCCAGGACCGCCATCCTGGCGATCTCGGCGTTGGGCTCCCTGAGCGCTATCTCGATCAGTAGAGAGGCAACGGACGGATCCTGCGAGTCCATCAGGGATACGAGAGCGGCTTTCCGCATCTCTTCGTCTTTTCCGGACTTGGCCACCTCCATGAGCAGGGCGATGGCTTCCGGATCACGGCTTTGAGCCATGGCGATGAGCGCGTACCTGCGGGCCTGGGCGTCCGAGTCATTGAGGGCGATCTCCTTGAGCTTGGCGATGGCTTCTTGGGATTTGAAATCCTGGAGCATGAAGAGGATGCGGCTTTTGAGCTGGCTGTTCTTGGTCTTGTCATAGAGGTCGATGATGGTCTTGAGGGAGTCCGGGTCTCCTATTTCCTGGAGGGCATAGAGGGCGGCCAGCCTGACGTCGGATTCCTGATTTTCTTCCAGCGCCCGGATCTTGGCGTCGTACTCCGGTTTCCCCCGCTTGCTGAGTTCACCGCCCAAGCGGACCATGTTGGCCCGGGCATCGTCCGCCCACTCGCTTTCCGGGTAGGCGTTGATGAACTCTTGATAGCATTTGAAGACGTTTTCGAGGGCTTGACCGAGCTTCTCGCGGGAATAGCATTGCCAGAAGCGGGCATCGTCCATCCAGGCGCTCTTAGGGAAGTCCTTGACGACTCCCTCCATGGCTTTGAGCGCCTCGGTCCATTTCGATTCCAGGATGAAGTTATAGGCCTGCTTATAGGCGACGGCGTCCTTCTCCTGGGTTTCGTCCGCCGGGACCGCCCGGGGCGCGACTACCAATAATAGAAAGAGGGCCATCCCAATGGAAGTCAGGCGTTTCATTTTATTCATAGTTGTTCTCCTTTGTTCATATCTTCGTTTTCTGAGACGGTGATTTTACCGGAGCCTGCTCCCGGCCGGTCCCGGAGAGATCGCCGCTCATCTCGCTCAGGTTGATCTTGAGAAGGAGGCCGCCGTTTTCCACTCCCTGCTTGACAAACTCCACGGCCTCGAGGTCATTCTCGGTCTCGAGGTTGGCGATCTGGAGAAGAACGGTCTCGAGATCGGTGACGAGCTCGCGGAGGCGGCGCTGAGCGGGTTCCTTCAAGTCGGATTTGAGCGCGCCGGCCCGAGAGACCAACTCCTGAGAAATCCGCTTCTGAAGCGGCAGGTCCAGGGCGTAAGAGTCCTCAGAAGCGGGATCATAGTTGACGAGAGCCAGCAGCACGGGCTTGGAGCGGTCGATGTAATCCCGGGCGCGGAGTACGGGGTCGCTCTCCCCGGGTCCCAAGGGGGCGGTTTGCTGCGCAACGTCAACAGGAGTCTGATGGGGAGGGGAAATCGTCCGGCCGATGAAGACCCCGAGGACGACCAGGACGAGGGCCGCGGCCGCCTGGAAGACCCAGCGCGGTGACAGGCCGAAAATGCGGCCAAGCCGCTTTCCCGCGGATGGGGGGGAGGTCTCCATTGCGGCGTCTTCTTTTTCCATGCGCCGGCTGAGTCTGTCCCAATACCCTTCCCAGAATTCCTGACCGGGCTCGGGACGAGCCTTCCGGTCCATAGTTTTCAGCGTCCCCGTCACGGCCTTGAACTCGGCGGCACAGGCAGGGCAGGATGCCAGGTGGTTTTCGAAGAATATCTTGTCCTTGGATTCCAACTCACCGTAGTGAGCCTGGACGAGAAGGCCACGGCACTTTTTACAGGCTTTCATTGTTAACCTCTCGGGGTGCCGGTGTTCGAGGAATATCCAGTTCCTTCTGGAGTTTGCGGATACAACGGAAAAGGTAGCTTTTGACCGACCCGATCGATATCTGCATAGTTTCGGCGATCTCGTTGAGCATCAGTTCGTTGTAGTGGCGGAGAAGAAAAACCGCCCTCTCCTGGGAGGAGACCTTCTCGAGGGCTTTTTCGATGCGGGCCTGGAGGAGGCTGTTTTCGGCCGCTTGGGCCGGGTTCTGGGAAGACGGAGAATCGCTGAAGCCTCCGCTCGAGGCGTCGAGAATGGTATCTTCGACCGCTTGTGGCGCGAGGGAGCGGCGGCGCAGATGGTCGATCGAGGCGTTGTAGGCGATGCGGTAAAGCCAGGAACCGAGCTTGGCATCCCGTTTGAACGTCTTGAACGAGCGAAACGCCTTCAAAAAAACCACCTGGGAGACGTCCTCGGCGTCGGCCGGATCGCCCACCATGTCCAGAACGAAGTAGTACATCTTTTTCTTGTAGGTTTCGACCAGTTCCCGGAAGGCGGCTATGTCGCCCCTGGAGAGCCGGTCGATGAGCTCTTTCTCTTCCGTCAACAAGTCTCTCCGCTTTCACACCCTTAAGACGGACCAGGTGGTCTCAAGGTTGGCAAACTCAATGATTATGTTTTAATGTTTTTTTCGGGAAAAGGGAAACACCCTGGAGACCGGCGAATCGCTTATTCGATGACGAACCAGGTCAGGCTGCGGGCGCCGACCCGGACGGGAAGGCCGACCTCATAGCCTCGGTCAAGCCGATAGGATAGGGCTTGACCTTCCTGTTCACGGACCAAGGCCACATCTGTCAGCCCGGTATAGTAAAGCGGCAATTCGACCGTCTTTTCGACCATCCGGTCTGTGGGATTGTAAAAAACGGCCAGGCTCCTCGGTCTCGTCTTAGGGTTGACGTGCAGGATGCCGTCGATATCAGTCCCATCCGGCCGGCGCAGGTGAATGATGTCGGAGTCGAGGATCTCCCGGTATTTCTTGTAGAAATCGACCCACTTCCTGAAGGATAAGAAGCTTTTTTTTAGCTGCGCCGGCTGGGGCTATTTTTGCGCCCGGATCAGGCGGCAGAGGTCCGGAAGGATCATCGCCCGGATCCCCGGACGCAAGGCAGCGAAGGAGGCCCCGGATCGAATCGGCAGATGGACCATAATGCCGTCGACAGTATAGCCTGAAATAGCTTTTTTCAGGCGGTCCAGCGCCTCGGCCGCTTGCGGACGGACGGTCCGGGTCGCTTTCGCCTCAACGAGGAACAAGCGGCGACCGCCTGCCGGAACAAGAAAATCGACCTCGAGGCCTTGGCGGTCCCGGAAAAAATAGATCTCCTGTCTCTTCCCGGCGTGGACCTGGGTCTTGACGATCTCGGACGCGACGAAGCTTTCGAACAGCGGCCCATGAAATGTCGACTTGGCCAGGCGTGCTTCAGTCTCAAGCCCGAGCAGATGAGCGGCCAAGCCGGTGTCGGCGAAGTAAAGCTTGGGGGATTTGATCAGGCGCTTCCCGAAATTTTCGAAATAGGGCGGGACGAGAAGGATCAGATGAGTGGCCTCGAGGATGTTGAGCCATTCGGAAATCGTGGGGACCGAAACCCCGAGAGGGGCGGCCAGGTCACTCCGGTTGAGGACTTGGCCGACTCGGCTGGCGACCAGCGAAAGAAACCTTCGGAAAGTGGCCAGGTCGCGAATCGCAGTGAGGGAACGGACATCGCGCTCCAGATACGTTTGGATATAGGAGCGGAACCAGACCTCCGACGCCTTTGGCCGCGCCACGACTTCAGGAAATCCACCCCGAGCCAGGGAGACCCGGGGAGATTCAGTCAGCGACAAGGGAAGGAGATGGAAAACGGCAGCCCGGCCGGCCATGGATTCTGTAACGCCCTTCATCAGGACAGATTCCTGGGATCCGGTCAGATACCAGCCCCTTCCTTTCTTTCCGGACAGGTCAATCCGGGCGCGGATATAGTTCAGGATTTCGGGCGTGTGTTGAATTTCGTCAAGGATAGCGGGCAGCCGCACCGAGTCAAGGAAAGAGCGAGGGTCGCTTCGAATCCGGGCAATAGTATCCGGATCCTCCAGCAGATGGTATGAGGCTTCAGCGAAACAGCGACAGAGGAGGGTCGTTTTGCCGGAGCGCCTCGGGCCGGTCAATATGAGGGCGGGGAAAGCGTCTGCCGCCTCCCGGAGTGGCTTTGTCAGGGAGCGGGGGATGTAACGCACATGACAATATTAAACTAACACTTTAAAATTGTCAAGTCTTCATTTACCGGCGGCAGCGCCTACTTTTTCGCCTTGTCCGCGGGCAGGAAATTCTCCATGACCCAGATTGCACCCCATTTTATTTCTGATCCCGTTGAATGGAAGACGATATTCTGTCCGTCTGGATGGACGCTGAAATGGCGAAAATCTTTCATCTCCAGTCCTAACCTCTGTGGCTCACCCCCCTCTGCGGAAATCCGCATCAGCTCGCACGTTGTATCCGCTCCCATAGAATCAGGTCTTAACTGATAAAAAAGGATATATTTGCCCCCGGCGATCCAAGCCGGCGAAATGATCACATTCAATCGGTTCTCAAAGGAATAAAGAGCCCGTGGGTCTCCGCCCGAGGTGGGGATAACCCTCAGCTCTCTTTGATCATCTCGATTCAGAAGGACCAGCCACCGTCCGTCCGGAGAAATGTCGATATCTTTTGCATCAGAAGGAGATCCGGATAGAATTTTTTCTTGACCGCTGGCGATGTCGCGGATAAAAATTTGCGAACTTCTGTATCTATTCACACGTTTATCATCCGGCGCGCTGCGTGTATAGAAAATGGATTTTCCATCTTTCGACCATCTGTGCGAGTAGATCACTATTCCGGGTTCAGCTTGGACGATAGGATCAACGGCTCCTGTTTGGACATCGACCTTGTAAATACTCTCGCGGCGGTCTTTAGCATATCCTTCCACGGAAATAAATCGGCCATCTGGTGACCAACGGGGATAGTTGAAGGTTATTTGTTCTGGATTGAGCTCTCTTTCCTCGCCCGTTTGGACATCATGGATACATAGGACATTGCGGCGCAGGGGCCCATAACCTCTTGTGGAAATATAGGCCAGATATTTGCCATCTTCTGAGTAGGCAGGAGACTGGTTAGACCCTTCATACCGCAGAGTCGCCTTTTTCGGTGGGGACAGGATTTTCCCTGAACCTGGATCTATATCCATTGAGTAAATATCTTTCATTTGGTTTGAAACACCGTAGTAGAAAGAACCATCGAGGGCAAAACCCAGCGGTTCGACCTGGCCCAGATCTTTCTTGACGATTTCCGGAGCGTGGACGGCCTTTCCTTTATCCACGCGGACAATCCAAGCATCCGTAGACCCTGTCCGGTCACTCGCAAATAGAATCCATTTCCCATCAGGAGTCCAACCGAGCAGCGAATCATTCATGGGGTGAATAATTAAAGAAGTCTCTTCCTTATTATCAACCGACATAAGGTAAATATCGCGATTTCGTGTATCTTCGTCTTGCGGAAAGCTAAAGGCAATATATTTTCCATCTGGAGAGAAGGTAAAGACGGGCGGAGAACCAGCCGTAAAATCCTTGTCACCGCTCTTTAGGATGCGGAAGGACCCATCTTCAATGGATAACAATCCTATTCGCCAGGGTGTTTCTTTTGAACTGATGCCAACGAGTACATTTTTGCCGTCAGGAGACCAGTCAAAAGGATGAACGTAATCATCGAAATTTGAGTACAGAATCCGCGGCTTTGGGATATCAATGCTCACTATTCTTAAATCATAGAACAACTTCTCATTGACCCACTGATAAAGGATGTATTTACCGTCACGAGACCATTTTGAAAAAAGGGCAAACTCTTGGGATTGTATCCAGGACCCCTTGTCGGTCAATCGGCGGTTTGTCCCAGTGGCAAGCTCCCTGATAGCCAAGTCACCCGTCTCCCAATCTACAAAAGAGAGATACCGGCCGTCAAGAGAGACAGCTCCACAGGTATCCACTAGGGGCCCGGTCCAGACCTGGCGGAGTTTGAATTCAGAATCTCCCGTTTTAACAAGAGCCTGGGCTTTAAGGAGAAGGGAGAGTTTTTCTTTGGCTTCCTTGACCGCTTCCGATTGCTCCGGATAATTGTCGATTACTTTCTGAAAGGCCTTTTCCGCCTCTTTTGTGCCCAATTTTTCGTGGCAGACGCCGATCTGAAGCTGGGCCTTGGCCGCGATGTCCCTTCTGTCGGGAAACTTCACGATGATGCCCTGGAAGAGCTTGATGGCTCCGTTCAGATCCCCCTCCGCCTCTTTCTTTAAGAGGGCGGCCTGGTAGAGATCTTCGGCCGATTGCTGGGAGAGACCGGGCGAAACATTATTGGCGGCCAACACGCTGACCAAGAATGCCACGGCCAGCCCAATGACTCCCATGAAAACTTTTTTCCTATTCATTTCCATACCTCCCTGTGGTGATGTCACAGGGATAATATAAGCCATTTCTTGAGCGCCGTGGTTAAGCTTGCGTTGCGATTCCAGTGAGCTTTCATGGCCGCGCCCTCATTCCTCGAACCTGTATCCGACACCCCTGACGCTGAGGATGTGAACGGGACGGGCCGGGTCGTCCTCGATTTTCTTCCTCAGATGGACGATGTGGGGGTCGATGGTCCGGTGAGCTACGATGACTTCATCACCCCAGGCATCATCGAGAATT
>DATKXS010000069.1:0-3514 GCA_035528895.1 Candidatus Desulfaltia sp. | reverse complement strand
CTCTCAATTCCGCCTGGTCACTGTCCTTACGGACATGCCGCTCGAGCCGGATCAGGCTTCGGCCGGCGATTGCGGGAGCTGTTTCGGCTGCCTGGCGAGCTGTCCGGCCGCGGCGATCAAATCGAGACCGGAGGATTTCGGTCACCTCGCCTGTTTCGAGAAGCTCAAGGAATTCCGGAGCTCCGGCGTGGTCGGCCAGTTCATCTGCGGCGTCTGTGTCAAAGCCTGCTGCCCTCCCCTCGACCGGTTATAGAACTCCTTGCCGGTTGACTTGATTTCTCCAGCGGTGTTATATTCTGGCCAGGAACGGGGGCATGGCCGACAAGAGAACAAGATTTTTCATTCTTTCCCTTCTCGCCGGTCTCTTGCTGGCGGCCCTCAGCCTCTACGGGTTCATCCTGCTTCGCTCCCGGCCCGGGCTTCCCGACGGGATCAAGATTCAGGAAGTTATTCGGATCGATGATATCGAAATCCAGAATCCGAAGGACGTCGAGTTCGTCCTGACCCAGAAGCGCATCGGAGATTGGGCCGACTTCGAACTCCGCCGGGGCGGAGATATCGAATCCTTGCGCGCTCAGGTCATCCCCTTCTACAGCAAGGTCCCTTTTCCCCTGATCTATCTTTTTATCGGCCTGTTCTGCTATCTCATCGGGTTTACCATCTTCCTCCTGAAGCGGGAGGACCCCAAAGCCCGAGCCCTCTACTGGCTGGCCGTTGTCTTTGCCTATTCTCTGATCGTCAGCGGCGGAACGTACTGCCTGGGCCATGGGTGGTTCTCCTACATCCCTGTCGTCCTCTTCTACCTTTTGTATCCCCTCTGTCCCGCCCTGCTCTTCCACTTTTCTATCTCCTTTGCCTCCCGGCGGTGGCGGGCCGGGTTCTATTTTGTCTATCTCCTGTCGCTTCTCTTCGCCGTCTTTTTCGTCTCGGCCGTATTGATCGCCACCCTCATAGCTTCGATCACCGTCTTTCGCCTTTACATCTCGGTCTTCCAGGTCTTTCGGTCCTATATGGTCCTCCTCCTCCTCATGGCCGTATTTCATTTCGTCCTGGTCTATCGCCGTGCCGTCCTGGAGGAGAACAGGGCTCCGATCAAGTGGATCTTCCTAGGGCTATTGCTCGGCCTTGGCCCCTTCATTTTCGTCTACCAGATCCCCACCGTCCTCAAGGTCAAGCCTCTCATCAGCGAAGAATTTTCTTCGGTTTTCTTCATTTTCATCCCCCTTGCTTTCGCTCTCTCCATCGTTCGCTTTCAGTTCTTGAACGTGGACCTGGTCATCAATCGCAGCTTGGTCTATTCTCTGCTGACGATCTTTACGGTCAGCCTCTACCTCTTTTCTGTTCGCGTCCTGGAGGGCCTTTTTGCCAGGGTCTTCGTCGTCCGCGGGACGGTCATCTCGCTGGGGAGCGCGCTGCTGGCCGCCGTGGCCTTCCACCCGGCCCGGAGGAAGATCCAGGAGCTCGTCGACCGGTCATTTTTCCGCCAGAACTATGACTACAGGAAAGCCATCCTCCAGTTCAGCGAGACCAGCCAGAAGCCGCTGAGAGCAAAGGTCTTGATCGATGAATTCGCCGAGTGCGTCAAGTCCGTCATCCCAGTGGAACGGCTGGCCGTGTATGTGGGCGAGCAAGGGCCGCAGGGACCACACTCCGTCCACTCCAGGGGCTTGAAGGAGGGAGAGGACCTTTCCGCTTTCCCGGCTCAACCGTCCGGCCGTCTCTGGGCGCGCCGCGGCGCGACCGCCACGGAAGAGGGGATCGATTTTTCCCGGGATGACGTTCTTTACCGGAATAGCCTGGAAATCCTCCTCCGCTTGCCCATTCAGTCGCCGAGCCTCAACGGATTTCTGGCCCTCGGGAAAAAAAGGTCCGGCCAGAAATACCGCCGCGACGACATCGACCTCCTGGCGACCCTGGCCGGCGAGCTCGCCCTGAGCCTGGACAGGATCCGGCTTCAGGAGGAGGTCATTTACGAGCGGGCCTCCAGGGAAAAACTGGATGAGCTCAACCGTCTCAAAACGGAGTTCATCGCTTCGGTCTCCCACGAACTGCGGACGCCGCTGAGCTCGATCCAGGGATTGGCCGAGCTTCTTCATGAGGGGAAAATAAGGGCTAAAGCCAAGAAGGAGGAGACCCTGGACATCCTGGCCTCGGAAAGCGGCCGGCTGTCGAGGCTCATCCACAACATCCTCGATTTCGGAAAGATCGAGCAGCAGGCGAAAACGTATCATTTCGAGAGGATAGATGTCAGGCCGCTCGTCGAGGAGACGGTTCGAGTGTTCCGGCGTTGTCTGGATGAAGACGGGTTCGCGCTGCACTTGCGATTGCCTTCCGACCCCGTCTGGTTAATGGCCGACCGGGACGCCGTCAAGCAGGTTTTGCTCAACCTCCTGGACAATGCCTACAAGTACTCGCCGCAGAGAAAAGAGATAGAAGTTCAAGTTCTGGTCAGGCAGGCGGAGGTCGAAATCCGAGTCAGCGATCGGGGCATCGGCATCCCCGCCGAGCAGAAGGAATTGATCTTCGAGAAGTTCCATCGCGGTCCCGAGGCGGCGCGGATCAATCCCAAGGGGGTCGGCCTTGGGCTGAAGATCGTCAAACACATCATGACCGCTCACCGGGGCGAAGTCCTCGTCGAAGGCCGGCCCGGCGGAGGAATCGTATTCCGGCTCATCTTTCCCGGAGGATAAACGAACATGAAAAAGATTCTGCTCATCGAAGATGATGAGGCTCTGCGCGAAACCTTGACCATCGTCCTCGAAGGAGAAGGTTTTGCGGTTGTTTCCACCGGGGACGGCCAGGAAGGCCTGGGCCTGGCTCAAAAAGAAAAGGTGGACCTGATCGCCCTCGATATGGTGCTCCCTTCGCTCGGCGGCCTGGAGGTCTGCCGGGAACTCCGCGAAAAGAAGTTCATGACGCCGATCATCATGCTGTCCGGGAAGAAGAAGGAGGAGATCGACAAGGTCTTGGGGCTGGAGCTGGGGGCCGACGACTACCTTCTCAAGCCGTTCGGACCGCGGGAATTCCTGGCCAGAGTCAAGGCCATCCTGCGCCGCAGCCGTCCCGACTCCGCCGCGCCCGAAGAGGTTTCCTTCGGGGATGTCTCGATCAATTTCAAGACGCAGACGGCCGTGAAGGGGAAGAGGCCGCTGCGCCTCACGGCCAAGGAGTTCGGGTTGCTTCGACTGCTCGTCTCCCACGAAGGGGAAGTGATCAACAGGAACGTCATTCTCAACGAGGTCTGGGGATATGATAAATTTCCTACGACCAGGACGGTCGACACCTTCATCCATAATTTGCGGAAAAAGATCGAGGACGATCCCGCCCATCCCCGGCATCTTCTGACGGTGCCCTGGTCGGGTTATAAATTTCAGCGGTGAAAGCAGACACGATGGACATCTGTCGCTGGCTCTTTATTTACGGCTTCGTCTATGCCTTTTTCCAGGTGCTGCCCGCTTTCCTCGAAGGCGGGTTCGCCGGCCCGGTGAGCCGGGGCGACGCCCTGGATTTCCTG
>DATKXS010000068.1:0-9372 GCA_035528895.1 Candidatus Desulfaltia sp. | reverse complement strand
GAGGCCGGCGTCATCCTGGGTACGCCCGACTACATGTCGCCGGAGCAGCTCGAAGGCAAGGAAGCGGACCAGCGCTCGGACATTTACGCCCTGGGAGCGGTCTTATTCGAGATGGTCACCGGTGAGCCGCCCTTCGAGGGGGAAACTCCTCTAGTCGTGGCCGCCAAGCACAAGACGGAAAAGCCGCGCGATCCGCGGGAGGCCAATCCCCAGGTGCCGGAAGGCCTGAGCCGGCTCATCCTCCGGTGCCTGGAGAAAGACAAGGAAGCGAGATATCAGTCAGCTGAAGAGGTTGCCGGCGGCCTCACGGCAATTGAACGAGAATTACCAAAAACGCGCGGTGCGACGGCTGAGCCCACGAAAACCTATCGGACCGGATTAAGGAAATCCTGGAGGCCGGTCATCGCTGTTGCTACTATCCTGGCGCTGGCCGCAATCGGTTACCTCCTGATGGAGGGCCGGGGAAAAAACAAAACACCGGCGAGCCCCGGCGGCCTCACGGCCTCGGCTTACAAGAACTCGCTGGCTGTCCTGCCGTTCGAGGACCTGAGCCCGCTCCAGGACCAGGCGGTCCTTTCGATCGGGATCACCGACGACCTGATCACCAAGCTCTCCTCCTTGGGGCAGCTCAAGGTGATCTCCCGCCAGTCGGTGATGCGCTTCCGGGGGGCCAACAAGGATATCCGGGAGATCGGGAAGGACCTGGGCGTCGAGAATATTTTGGAAGGGAGCATCCAGAGGGAGAAGGAAAATCTCCGGGTCAACGTCAAGTTGACGCGGGTGGCGGACGGCTCGAACCTCTGGGGGGAGACATTCGACCGCAAGGTGGAGAGCATCTTCTCCGTCCAGGACGAAATCTCCCGGGCGGTGGTCAATGCCCTGCGCATCGAACTTGTCGCCGGCCAGGATTATATGCTCGTCAAACGGTACACCCAGGATCCCGACGCCTATAACTTTTACCTGCAGGGCCGTATCGAATGGAACAAGCGGACGGAAGCGGCCCTCAGACGATCGATCGAGCTCTACGAGGAGGCCATCGCCAGGGACCCGAATTTTGCCCTGGCCTACGCCGGCATCGCCGATGCCTACGGTTTTATGGGACGTCTGGGATTCGCCCCTCCCAAGGATGTTTTTCCCAAGGCCAAGGAGGCGGCGGAGAAGGCGCTCGAGATGGACGATGCTCTGGCCGAGGGATATATCGCCCTGGCTTTCGTCAAATACAGCTACGATTGGAACTGGATGGACGCGGAGATCGATTTCAACTGGGCCATCGGCCTCAATCCCAACTACGCCACGGCCTATCAGTACTACGGCTCCCTCCTGACCAATCTCGGACGTTTCGACGATGCCCTGGCCAAGTTCGAAAAAGCGCAGGAGCTTGACCCCAAGTCCCTTCCCATCCAGGCGTCGATCGCCTCGCTTTATTATTATACCCGGCGGTACGACCAGGCGATCAAAATTTGGCGCGAGATCAAAAAAGCGGACAGGAGCGTGAGCTGGGTTTATTATTATCTCGGAATGGCCTACCTACAGACGGGCTCGCCCAAGAAAGCGCTCAAGGAATTCGAAGACGCGGAGAAACTCCCCGGCGGGATCAACCTCGGTTCCGTCGGGAAGGCCTGCGTTTACGCGGCCACCGGGAAGCCGTCAAAGGCCGAGGCCGAGCTCGAAGCCCTGGTCCAGCGGTCGAAACAGACATATGTGCCCTATTATTACATGTCCGTGACCAGCGCCGCCTTAGGCGATAAGGAGAGAGCTTTCGAATACCTGGAGATGTCCTATGCGGCCAGGGAAGCCGAGCAGGTCTTTCTGAAATTAGATCCGCTGCTCGACCAGCTCCGCGACGACCCCCGGTTCGATGACTGGCTCGAGAAGATGAACCTGCGCTGATCGTCCCCCATTTTTTAGTCCCCGAAGCTCGTCCCGATCGAACGTGCGGCGGCGATAAGAGGATGATCGAGGGGAACCGTCCTCGGCCCGCCGGAGGCGACCTGCAAGGGTACTGAGGTAATCTCCCCGCCTTGAACGGCCGTCATCCGGCCGAACTCTCCAAGAATGATCAGGTCGACCGCCTTAGCGCCGAGCTGCGTGGCCAGGATGCGGTCGGAGGCTGTCGGTGAGCCGCCCCGCTGGAGGTGGCCAAGGACGACGGTCCGCGATTCAATAGCGGTCGTCCGCTCGAGCGCCTCCTGGAGGACGAACCCGATCCCGCCCAGCCGGACGGGGTCGGCGCTTTTCTTGTCGATTTTCCTGATGACGACGTCCCCGCCCTTGGGCTTGGCGCCTTCGGCGACGACCACGATGCTGAAGCGCCGGCCCTGGCGGTGCCTTTCCCGGACCTTGGCGGCGACAGCTCCGACCGTATAGGGGATCTCCGGGATGAGGATGATGTCGCCCCCGCCGGCCACCCCGGCGTAGAGGGCGATCCAGCCGGCATAGTGGCCCATGACCTCGACGATCATGATGCGGCGGTGGGCGTCGGCCGTCGAATGGACCCGGTCAACGGCCTCCGCGGCGATGGACACTGCAGTGTCGAACCCGAAGGTGATGTCCGTTCCCCGGAGGTCGTTGTCGATCGTCTTGGGAACGCCGACGACGGGGAGGCCATCTTGGTACAGTCGAAAGGCGATCCCCTGCGTTCCGTCCCCACCGATGCAGACGAGGGCGTCGATGTCCAGCTCCTTGGCGGTCCGGATGGCCTTCCTGGAGACGTCCTTGAGGATAATGGTCTTTCCCTCCTGGACGCCATACCGATAGGGATTGGAATTTTTGGAGGCGCCGAGAATCGTCCCTCCGAGGGTGAGGATCCCCGAGACGTCGTCATAGTGGAGGGGGCGGTGGCGGCGGTGGATGAGGCCTTCGTAGCCGTCCTCGACGCCGATCACTTCCATCCCGTGTTCCAGTATGGCTTTCTTGGCCACGGCGCGGATTACCGCGTTGATCCCGGGACAATCCCCTCCGCCGGTCAGGATGGCGATCCGGTTCTTTCTTTTCATTCGATGGCCTCCGGAGGTGCGCTTGACGCACCTGACTTCTCTCTTGTTATAAGCCATCCAGCCGCTCCCGGCAAGTGGGGACGTTCCCCAAGGTGCCACCCTTTGAAGGGTGTCCCTTTGGGGAACGTCCCCCCTGTTCTTTCCGACATAATCTATAAATTTTATTGAAATAGTAAGATAAAAACGCTAGAATAGAGGGTTAAGGAAGCGGAAATGAGCACCCTGGTGAACAAGGGCGGAATATCGCGGCGCGATTTCTTCAGGAGCCTGGGAGCTGGGATTGCGATTCCCTACCTGAGCAAACTGCCCCGCTTTCAGACGTCCGCGGTCCGCAACGACCTTTTCTGGGTCAAGCGCATCCCCAACCACCCGTTCTATGACCCCGGGCAGGAGAACTTCCATCTCGGGCTGGATTCGCTTCTCTACCTCATGGCCGACAAAGGGCTCAGCTTTTATCGCTCCTCCAGCGGCCATCCCTTCGCCGGACTGTCCGGTCTCATCGCGGCCGGCGATGTCGTGCTCATCAAGGTCAACGCCCAGTGGAAATATCGCGGCTGCACCAACTCCGACCTCATCCGCGGTCTCATCCAGAGGATTCTCGACCATCCGGACGGGTTTCGCGGGGAGGTGGTCATCATCGAGAACGGCCAGGGCCGGGGAAGCCTCAAGTGCGATACCTCTTCCGCCTACGGAGGAGACCGGACCGTCCACGCCAACGCCAACGACGAAAGCCATCATTTCCTCCACCTGGTCAACACGGTCTTTGATGACCCGCGCGTTTCCGCCTATCTCCTCGACCCCATCCGGGGAACGTTCATCGGCGACGACGACCATACCCGGAACGGCTACCGGAAATACGGGAACGTCTCCTATCCCTGCTTCACGACCGCCGGCGGCCGCCGGGTGGAGCTCAAGGAGGGGGTCTGGCAGGCTGGCGCTCATCACGGGAACCTCAAGCTTATCAACGTGCCCGTGCTCAAGCACCACGACTCCGGCGGGTCGGAGATAACCGCCAGCCTCAAGCACGTCTACGGTCTGGTCTCCATGTCCGACGGCCAGAGCGGCTTCCGCCATTACAGCGGCCTCGGCGAGACCTGCGGCAAGATGATGGCCTCGGTCACCACTCCCGTCCTGAATATCGTCGACGCCATCTGGGTCTCCCACTCCACCCTGGGCGGCTACCCGGCCGGAACGACCTTCCGGGCGAACCAGCTGCTGGCCAGCCAAGACCCCGTGGCCGCCGATTACTGGGCGGCCAAATACATCCTCTATCCGGTCGACGGCAATTTCCGGCACCACCCGGATTTTTCGGGCATCAGCCGCTGGCTGACGCAAGCCGGGGAGACCATCAACGACAGGGGCGGGCTCCTCGACCCCGAAAAGGGGATCCGTGTCGGCCCGGTGACCAGGAAAGAGCAGGAGATGGCGGTCCACACCTCCAACGCCGGCGAGTTCTTGAGCAATATCCGGTTGAGCGTCTCGGAGTCCGGGCTCCTGTTTGCCGCCCCCGCTTCCGTGTCTAGGATGATGGAGAAACCCTTGAACATCTCCGTTTCCGGTGCCGATCCACTCTCTTGGCGGGTGGAGACGGATACCCCCTGGCTGGACTGCGTGCCGTCCTCGGGGTCGGGGGACGGAACGGTGGCCGTCAAGGCAAACCCGGCCGGCTTGGAGCCCGGACAACATACCGGACGGATGCTGATCCATTGCCCGGGAGCGGCCAATTCACCGCAGTCGGTTTCAGTCGTGCTGACCATTCGGGAAAATAGCAGACTGCGGCCTTCCGAGCTTAGATCCAAGTTCTAAGCGGCGAACCTCCCCAATTTTGACTTCTCTTTTTGGCTTGTGATATAGCTCCGCTCATGGCCGGGAAAGCAAAGGTCATCCTGCGCCGGGCGGACAGCTATGACCCGAGTGCCATTGCCGGGATCATCGAGGAAGGCCTGGACGAATTCGGCCTGGGTCCCCGGGTCCGGGGAAAAGTCACCATCAAGCCCAACGTGGTCATGGCCCATCACAGGGTCAATCCCTCCGCTTACACGCGGAGCGAGTTCCTCGTCTATGCGCCCAAGCTCAAGACCAACGCTCTCTCCCACGGCCTGACCGCCGCCCTCAAGCTCAACATCGGCATCCTCTGCGACGGCGAGAGGATGTGGAATCACAATTACAACCTTGATGAGAAGATCGTTGACCTGCTCGAGGTCGGGTATCCGGATTTCATCGCCACGGACGCCATCGAGGCTTCCTGCGGGGGGAATCACTTGACCCAGCACGGCCATCACCTCGGCGTCATCGTTATGGCGACGAATCCCCTGGCGCCAGATGTGGTCTGCGCCCATATCTTCCACCTAGACCCGGAAAAGGTCGGTCACCTCGCTTGCGCCCGGGCGCGTGGCTACGGTTCTCTCGACCTCAGCGCTATCGAGATCGGCGGCCACATTTCACTCGAGGAGGTCAGGGAGAGGACCAAGACCTGGAAGACGGGTTTTATCCGAGCCGAAGAGGTCGACTGCAACATCAAGATCGTGAGCGGCGAACCCTACTGCACCGGCGGCTGCCAGGGTGTTTTTCTCGATTGGCTCTACATGATCAAAGACCGGAAGCCCGCACTTTGGACCAAACTCCCTGCCTGGACGGCCGTGATCGGGAAATACAAGGGCGACATCACGGCCGAAAGGCTGCTTCTGATCGGTTCCTGCACCAAGATCGATGGCCGTGTTTCGGCCGGGAAAAAGCGCCGCATCAGGGGATGTCCACCCAAACATAAGACCCTGGTCCTTCTCCTTCTCCTCAAGGCCGGGATCCTCAACCCGCTCTTCCGCCTCGACCTGATCATCGACGCTTACCCGTTCCTGTTCTGGACCTGGTTCAAAAGGTTCGTCAAAGGAAGGTTCTGAAGAGATGAACGCTTTGGACGGCCGTTTCATCATCGATAACAAGCGCGGCGATTCCAACGACAAGGTCGTGGTTGAGAACCCGGCTACGCTGGAGCCTCTGGGCGAAGCGTTCATGGCTTCGACGGATGACTGCCGCCGGGCCCTCGAAGCGGCCCGGGAGGCGTTCCCGATGTGGCGAGATATCTCGCCCCGGGAGAAGCAGAGTATCTTCTTAAAGGCCAAGGATATCCTGCTCCGCCGATCGGCAGAAATCGCCGAACTCATCACCCGGGAAAAGGGGACCCCCCTGATCGAGTCCCTGACTGTCGAAATATTCAGCATCCTCGAGGTGCTGGACTACTACGGCCGCAACCAAAAGAGGCCGTTGGCGTCCCGGAAGGTCAGACCTTATGTGCCGCTCTTCGCTCACAAGAAGTGTCGCTACCTCTTCCAGCCTCTCGGGCCCTCGCTGGTCATCTCGCCCTGGAATTTCCCGTTCATGATTCCCTTCCTGGACATCATCAGCGAGCTGATCGTGGGCAACACGGTCATCTTCAGGCCGTCCACCTCGACTCCTTTCACCGGGCTTGCGGTCGGGGAGATCATGATGGAGGCCGGTCTTCCGGCCGGCGTCCTGAACACCGTTCCCTGCCGGGTTCCGCAGGCCGAGGAAATAATCGTCGATCCGGCCGTTCAGTCCGTCAATTTTACCGGCAGCGTTTCTACCGGAAAGCGTATCATGGAGCTGGCCAGCCGGAACCTGACTAAAATCGTCCTGGAGCTGGGCGGTAAGGACCCGATGATCGTCCTCCGGGATGCCGATCTTGAGCTGGCCGCCAGGGGAGCCGTCTGGGAAGCCTTTATGAACAGCGGACAAAGCTGCGCCTCGGTCGAAAGAGTTTATGTAGACAGCCGGATCGCCGAGGAATTCAAGAAGCGGGTCGTCGATCTCACCGCGTCGCTCCGAGTGGGGAATCCTATGGATCCCGAAGTCGATATCGGGCCGATGGAGAACATGGGCCAGCTCAAGGTCGTCGAGGATCATGTCCGGGAGGCCTGCGAAAAGGGCGCCGAAGTCCTCTGTGGCGGAGAAAGGCTTGCCCCTCTCCCCGGCTTTTTTTACGCGCCGACCGTCCTGGCTCGGGTCGACCATACGATGAAGGTCATGACCGAGGAAACGTTCGGGCCGGTGCTCCCCATCATGGCTTTCTCCGATATCGAAGAGGCCGTCGCCCTGGCCAACGACAGCCGTTATGGGCTGACCGCTTCCGTCTGGACGAGGAACAGGAAGCTGGCCTCCCGGCTGGCCGAACGCCTAGAGACCGGCGGAGTCACCGTCAACGATCACATGATGACCTTCAACGAGCCCAAGGCCATCTGGGGCGGCGTCAAGCAGACCGGCCAGGGCAGGACGCATGGCCCCTATGGGCTTCTCGAGCTCAGCAACGTCAAGTTCGTCTGCGCCGATTTTTCGAAGAAACACTCGAAACAGTGGTGGTATCCCTATACGCCCTCGAAGCTCCCCATCATGGAGAAGTCGTTGGCCCTGATGCATCACCGGCGCCGGGGTGAGAAGATCAAAGCGCTCTTGACTCTGCTGCCGCATATGGGAGCGGTCAGTTCGACAACCCCCTTCCGCAGTCTCCTCAAGATCACCTCCTGCCTCTTCCGGAGATAATCCGGCCGCGCGCCGGGGGCCAGATAGAAGCATACTTTTCGCTCTCTTTTTTCGTATGTATAATGGAGAGAGAAAATGGAGAGTGCCGCCCGAGCACGCGGAATAAACGAATTCCTGGGAGGGTCGCTCATGATCAAATTCTTTTTGTGGCTCATCCTCTTGGTCGTCTGCTGGCCGTTGGCTTTGCTGGCGCTTCTCCTGTATCCCATCGTCTGGATCCTGGTGTTGCCGTTTCGGCTCCTCGGCATCACGGTCAGCGCCGTTTTCGACCTGCTCAAGACCATCATCACGCTTCCGGCCCGGGTCCTCAGGGGCGGCCGGAAGTAAAACATCGAAGAAATAGGGGACGTTCAAGAAATAGCGGACGTTCCCCAAGGTGCCACCCTTCCCCCTTCTCAATCATCGGATCATCTCTGCAAATGTCCTTCTAACCTAACGTAGGGTGTCACTTCGGGGAACGTCCCCTTGGGGAACGTCCCCTCTGTCTTGACACTTCGTTCTTTGCTGTAGTAATAATTCCGCGCTGCAGAAATCCTTGCTGTTTTCGCCAAGGCGTGGAGACGGCCAGGCCATGTTCATTCGAGGACGAGGTTCACAATGGCGGAGATTTTCGAGAAGCTCGGGCTTTTTTATCTTGGCAAGACGGTTGACCCAAAAACCCAGGCGGTCACTCCGGATTACCTTTTGTATGACTCAAAGGACCTGGTGACCCATGCCGTCTGCGTGGGCATGACGGGAAGCGGCAAGACGGGCCTTTGCATCGGCCTCCTGGAGGAGGCGGCCATCGACAACATCCCGGCCCTGATCGTTGACCCCAAGGGTGACTTAGGCAACCTGGCACTCCTCTTTCCTGAGCTCCGCCCCGAGGATTTCCGGCCCTGGATCAACGAGGACGAGGCCGCGCAGAAGGGTCTTTCGCCGGATGATTATGCCCGCGAGCAGGCCGATCTGTGGCGACGGGGCCTGGCCGAGTGGGGTCAGGATGAAAACCGCATCCGCTCGCTTGTAGAGGCGGCTGACATTTCTATCTACACTCCGGGGAGCAATGCCGGTCTGCTGTTGTCTGCCCTCAAATCCTTTGCCGCTCCCCCGCCCGAGCTCGTGGAGGACTCGGACCTTTTCAGCCAGCGCATCTCAACGACCGTCTCCGGCCTCCTCGGTCTCCTGGGCATCCAGGCCGACCCGCTCCAGAGCCGCGAGCACATCCTGGTCTCCAACCTCCTTGAGGCGGCCTGGAGAACCGGCGAGAGCCTCGACCTCCCCGTTCTCATCCAGAGGGTCCAGTCGCCTCCGCTCAAGCGGCTGGGTGTTTTCGAGCTGGACGCTTTCTATCCCGCCTCGGAACGGAACAAGCTGGCCGTAATGCTCAACAACATCCTGGCCGCTCCGGGGTTCGCCTCCTGGCTGGAGGGTTATCCTTTGGAGATTGACAGCCTGCTTTACACTCCGTCCGGGAAGCCCCGTCTGAGCATCCTGTCCATAGCGCATCTTTCGGACGCGGAGAGGATGTTCTTCGTCACCCTGCTTCTCAACCAGCTACTCGGCTGGATGAGGCGGCAGCCGGGCACCTCCAGCTTGCGCGCCCTTTTCTACATGGATGAGATCTTCGGCTTTTTCCCGCCGGTCGCCGAACCTCCCTCCAAACGTCCCCTGTTGACGCTGCTCAAGCAGGCCAGGGCCTTCGGCCTGGGACTGGTGCTCACCACTCAGAACCCTGTGGACCTGGATTACAAGGGTCTGGCCAATACGGGGACCTGGTTCATCGGGCGCCTGCAGACCGAGAACGACAAAAAGCGCCTCCTCGACGGCCTGGCCGGAGTCG
>DATKXS010000067.1:0-38609 GCA_035528895.1 Candidatus Desulfaltia sp. | reverse complement strand
CTCACCTGGATGGACTTGGCTAAAAAGCGCAGCGCTTCGTCGGACCGCCGGAAGACGGGCAAGCCCGCTTCCTCGAGCATATTCGCCAGCGGGTCATAGAGCGCTCCGGCATCGATGTTGACGACCACAGGTTTCCTGGTCCGGCGGAAGACTTCCACCAGGCGCCGACCGATGCTCCGGGGGCTGAAAATATCTTCGCTGTGCGCTTCCGAGGGCGCCAGGGTTTGGAGCGCCGCCGTCATGGGCACGGGCGAGACGACCGCGCAATCCACGCCGGGATCTTCGAGCAACGCTTCGACGCAGCCGGCAAAGGCGGCGTCATCGGCCACCGGTGTGAGGTCCAGGGGGTTGCGGATGTCCTGCAGCCGGTCGATGCCCAGCGGCTTGAGGATCTCGCCGATCCGCGCCCGGGACCGCTCCGACAGGGTTGCGAGTTCCAGTTCGAAGCCGTCCTTAAGACTGTCGGCCAGGATGACGCACTCGAAACCGGCATTGCTGATCAAACCGACGCGCCGGCCGAGGGCGGGCTTCCCTGCCAGGGCCGGAAGAACCCGGACAGCGCTCTCGAATTCGGCCAGCGTTTCGGCGACGAACGCCCCGGCGTTCTCCAGGACGGCCCGGCAAACCGCGTAATCCCCGGCCACCGAAGCCGTGTGACTCGAGGTCGCCCGCCGGCCTTCCGGCGACCGGCCGCTCTTGTAAACGAGGACCTGCTTCCCGCGCCTGACGATCTCCCGGGCTGCTTCGGCCAGAGCCAGGCCGTCCCCGGGCTGGAAACCTTCGAGGTAGAGGGCGTAGAGAGAGGCAGAGTCGCGCGCCTTAAAATAATTCAGGTAATCGGAGGCCGTCAGGTCGATCTGGTTGCCGAGAGAGATGCCGTAGGCCGCTTCGACCCGGGGGATCTTGCTCATCCGCGAGGCCATGAAGGCGCCGCTCTGGCTGATGTAGACGAGCCGGGCGTCCTTTTTCCCCGGGCTCGCCAGCTTATAGACCGGGATGAATGTGGTGTCGTATCTTCCCGGCCCGGAGTAGATCCCCATGCAGTTCCCACCGTTGACGACGGGAGTGGACCGTTTTTCCCGGCGGCTCCGGCGCAGCAGTCTTCTGATCTCCTCCTCGATCCCTTCCGTGCCCTTCTTCTCGCCCAGGCCGCCGGCGATGATGATGACCGAGCGAGCCTTGTTCCCGGCCACGATTTCGGCCATCACACCGGCGCTCTGCTCCGCGGCCAGGGTCAGGACAAAAAGGTCCACTGCCTCCGGAAGCTCAGCGACCGCCGGAACACAGCGGCAGCCTTCGATCTCCGCCTGGCCAGGCTTGACCACGTAAACTTTGTCTTTAGGGAAGCCTTCCCGGAGGATGTTGTTGAGGATGAGATGACCGAGATTCAGCCGCTCGGAGACGCCGATAATACCGATCGACCGAGGGTGGAGGAGAGACTCGATATCCTCATGAAGGCGCGGCCTGGAGAGGGCGTGGGCCCGCGAGAAACGGCACATCCCATCAAGGGGGACGAGGCGGCCGTCCCGGATGACGAACGGGTTGACCTCGGCTTCCTCGATGACGAAGGCCGACCTCCGCGAATAAGGGGAAAAATGAACCGCCAGATCGATGAACCGCTCGCAGGTCGCCGCCAGCGTCTCCCCCGAGACAGGCGCCGCTTTGCCCCGGAAACCCTTGACGAGTTTGTCGTAGGCGGCCAGCGGCTCGAGGAGAGGAATGATCTCCCGCCGGCGCAGAAGGTGGGCCGAGACGATGGCCAGGGCTCCCCTCTCCTTCAGCCTCTCGTGCAGGTACTCGACGTCGAGCCCGCCCAGGCCTATGGTCACGACCGGGCCGAACTCGCGGGAATGGCGGATCCCGACAAGAAGCTCGGAGCCGAAACCGAGATCGGCGTAGGCGACTTTTTCGAGGACCAAGACTCCTCGTATATCCGCCGCCGTCTTGCCCGCCGCCTCAAACTTCTTCGGGACATCGGTCCGCATCCGGATGATCGCCCGGTTGACCGGGCCAGGTTTGTTCTCGACAAAGGCTACTCCCCCGACATCGCTCTTGTGAACGATCTGGGGAGAAACGACCTTGAGGACGACCCGGGGGCTCTTCAGCCCGGTCAGCTGCGCGGCGCTCGCTTTCTGCCCCTTTTTTATGAACACAAAGCGGGGCGTGGCGATGCCAAGACGTTTCAACAGGGCATAGACTTCATGCTCCAGGAGAAAATTCCTGTGATCTTTCTCCGCGCGTTCAAAGATCTTTTCTATCTCTCCGGCTCCCGCCATCATTCTTTTTCTCTCCGTTTCAGGCCGAAGACCTCAATGCCTCAAAAGAGAAATCGCCAGGAAAAACTATCCCCCTCCCCTGTTTTCCCCACCGGTAGCAGGGACAGATCGGGCCGCGGCAGCGGCCTTGCCCAGGGCGAAGGCCTTGAGGTTGGAAGTGACGACATTCTCCCCGTGCCGGGCGAAGAGGACCTGGACGAACTTGGTGAGGTTCTCTTCACTGACCTGGAGATATCCGGACGCGGCTCCCAACATGACCATGTTCTGGGTCCGGGAAAACCCGGCCTCCTTGGCCAGCTTCTCCGAGTCGATAACGAGATGGCGCGGGATCGCTTCGATCCCGGCCAGGACCGACTCCGTCTCCGGATAGTCTGGGATGTTGACGAACGGGGTACGGCTGGCGATGATTATCCCGTCCGACCGCAGGAAGTCGAGGTAGCGGAGGGCTTCGAGCGGCTCGACGCTGAGGACGAGGTCCGCCTCGCCGCGCGGGATGAGGTCGCTCCAGATGCGCTCCCGGGAAAGCCGGAGATGGGATTGGACGGCCCCGCCGCGCTGCGACATGCCGTGGACCTCGGCCTGTTTGACCTCAAGCCCCTCTTCCAGCGCCGCGCTGGCGATGACGAAGGCGATGGAAATGATCCCCTGCCCCCCGACGCCGGCCAGGATGATGTCCTGCTTCATCTACCCTCTCCTTCGTTTCTTCTTGGCTTCCTCGAGGCACTCGCGGGCGGCGACGATCACCGAAAGGCCTCTGTGCTCGATCTCCTCCTTGATGATCCGGGCATTCTTCTCCAGGTTCTTGGGCAGCGGCCCGATGACCCGGATGTGCTCTTTGGCCACACCGAGTCCCTCGATCATGCGCAACAGGCGCTCGCCCGAGGCGTAGCTCGGCTGGCCGCCGGTCATGGCCACGGTGCTGTTGTCGAGGATGAAGACGGTCATGGCGGTGTCGGCCGCCGCCGCTTCAAGAAGCGGGGTCAGGCCGGAGTGGCCGAAGGTCGAATCGCCGATCACGGCGATGGAGGGATGGATGCCGGCTTCCGCACCGCCCTTGGCCATGCTGACGCTCGCACCCATGCAGACGCAAGTTTGGACGGCATTGTAGGGAGGGTAAGCGCCGAGCGTATAGCAGCCGATGTCGCTGAAAACATTGCGCTCGGGAAAGTCCTTGAGGGCCTTATTCAAGGCGTTGAAGGTGTCGGCGTGGGGACAACCGGCGCAGAGCTGAGGAGGGCGGGCAGCCGGCTTGAATCCGCCGAGGTCGAACTTCTCCAGAGGTTTTAACCCCAGGGCGGACCGGACAATGTCCGGCGACAACTCGCCGCTGAGGGGAAGGTGGCCGCTCAACTTTCCGCTGAGCGTTTTGCCGGACACGCCAAAAAGACCCCGCACGGTTCTCTCTATGAAAGGATAGCCTTCCTCGGCGACGAGGACGGTCTTGACGTGGTCGAAGAGCCGGCCGACCATCTTCTCCGGGATGGGATAGGTCGAAATCTTGAGAGTCGAGGGAGGGTTCTTCATCTCCCGGGTGTTTTCTTTAACGTAGTTATAGGCGATCCCCGAAGCGATGACGCCGAAGGCGCGATTCTTCAGGTTGAGCTCGAGGGCGTTGAACACGGAACCCTCGGAGAGCTCGGCCATCTGAGCCTGTTTGTCGAGGAGGACCCGGAAGCGCCGCCGGGCGTTGACCGGCAAGAGCGTCCAGTCCCGGCTGAGACCATGGCGGAGCTCATTCTGGCCGCGCGGCTCTGAAGGTTGGACGCTCGACCGGCTGTGGGAGAGCCGGGTGACGAGCCGGATCATCACCGGGAGGCCGAGCGCCTCGGACAGGTCAAAGGCCAGGCGGGTCATGTTGTAAGCTTCCTGGTGGTTCGAAGGCTCGAAGCAGATGACCTGGGCAAACTGGGCATAGTAGCGGCTGTCCTGTTCGTTCTGGGAGCTGTGCATGCTCGGGTCATCGGCTACGACCACGACCAGCCCGCCGTTCGCGCCGGTCAGGGCCGAGTTCATGAAGGGGTCGGCGGCGACGTTCAGACCGACATGCTTCATCGAGACCAGCGCCCGCTTGCCGGCGAAGGAAACGCCCAGCGCTTCCTCATAGGCCACTTTTTCATTGACCGACCAGGAAGCGACGAAAGATTTCGTCCTGGCCGCGGCCTTGATCAGATATTCCATGATCTCCGAGGCCGGGGTTCCGGGGTAGGAGTAAGCGGCGGTCAGGCCGGCATGAATCGCCCCCAGGGCAACGGCCTCGTCACCGAGCAGGATTTCCGTCTTCATCGTGATTCCTTGTTATATTGTGAGTCCATCTCAATCAGAAACCGAGCGCTGAGTCCGCGAATGTTTTTCCAAGCGAGGAAAACCAAGAATACAATCCCGGCCGGGGAGTGTCAAGCGCGGCCGACGAACCCAGATCCGAGCGGATCACATGCTGATCTGAACCGGAATGCCGCCGCCGCCATCGCCGCAGCGCGCATTGACGACTTTGCTCTCAAAGGTTACGGTTTTCCCATCGAAACCGAAAGTCTACAATTCTTATCATTCCTATAAATATATGTTGATTTTATCTGGAATAATTCTTACAATAGCGTTTGGAATTATAGTTAGTCGTCCAAAGTAAGGAGGTCGGAGTGATCAGAGTTTCCACCAAGGGTCGTTACGGAACGCGTCTGATGGTCAATCTGGCCCGCCATTCTAACAGCGGCAACAAAGCCGTCATCCTCAAGAGCGTGGCCGCCGAGGAAGAGATCTCCATCCGCTATCTCGAACAGATCATCATCCCGCTCAAGATCTACAAATTGGTCAAGAGCATCCGTGGCGCCGGCGGCGGCTACACCCTGGCCCGCAAACCGTCCGAAATTACTGTCTGCCAGATCCTGGAGGCCCTGGAGGGTTCCTGCGGCCTGGTCGACTGTGTCGAGGATGAGGATTTTTGCGAGCGCCGTCCCTCCTGCGCCTCCTACGAGATCTGGAAAGAGGCCAGCCGGATCCTGAAGGACTACTTCGAGAGGGTGACTCTCCAGCACGTCCTCGACATCCACGAGAAGAAACAGAAGGCCAAGCCCAAGACCCGCCGCTAGCTGGCCGTTTCTCCGCCTCAACTCGGCCGTCCGCGCTTTGGTCCGCCGGAGCGCGTCGTCCAGCGAGTTTTTTTGCCCTTCCCTTGACATTAAATACTACATATTATATAAATATTATCTTTTCTATAGGTTCTATGGATTTTATAGAATCTACTCCCGGTTGAATGTCATCCCGCCCTGCGGGATCAACAGATAGACCACTCGAGGAGGTGTGAGTTTGTCCGCGACAACCCGAAGATCTTCGCTCCCGTTCTCGCTCCAGTGGCTGGGTTTCCTTATTCTCGTCATTGCGGCCGTCGGCCTGCTGACGGCGGCCCGGCCCGCCGGCCAGCAGAAGGACGCCGAGACTTGCGGTGTCTGCCACGAGGACCTGGTCAAGTCATCGGCTCAGAAGGCCCACGCCGTTATTGGGGAGAAGAGCTGCACGTCCTGCCACGGCAGCGCCGAGAAGCACCTGGAAGAAGAGGGCAAGGGCGGCGTTTTCGCCTTCCGCTCATCCGACTTGCCCAAGGACAAGTCGGCGAAATGCCTGACCTGCCACGCCAAGGACAACCCGCAGTACGGCGCGAGCCCGCATGCCAAAGCCGCGCTCGACTGCACGACCTGCCACAGCGTCCACGGGGACACGGCCCCGGCCCTGCTCAAGACTGGCGTCAATAAGAACTGCTCGATCTGTCACCAGGACGTTTTTGCCCAGTTTCAGACCAACGAACGGCACCGGCTCCAGGAAGGTATTATGACCTGCACGACCTGCCATGATCCTCACGAGCCGGCCACCCGCTCGCGGCTGGCCGGGTTCAAACAGGAGCAGTGCATCCGCTGCCACACCGACAAGGGCGGCCCGTTCCTCTACGAACACCAAACTTCCCGCGTCGAAGGTTGTACGTCCTGCCATGAGGTCCACGGCTCCACCAACCGGCACATGCTGACCCATCAGAGTACCGCAGACCTGTGCTTCAGCTGTCACGCCGCAGCCCCCTCCTGGCACGGTTTTTTCTCCTCTCAGGACACCAACTGTGTCACTTGTCATGCCACTATTCACGGCTCGAACCTGGACAAGAGATTCCTGAAATAAGAGGACCGCGATGAAGAAAAAGACCATCCTGTGCTTTTCCCTGGGAGTCGTCCTGGCGCTCTCTTCGGCCGCTTCGCTCCGAGCCCAAGGCCAATTCAGCGGCGATTTCCTGTTCGGCTTCCGCCTGGTCGACACTTCCGGCCCGGGAGCCGATTACAAATACAAGGAAGACATCAACCTCCGGCGCGGCGCCCGGCTCTCCAACTTCAACCTTTCCTACCAGCCCGACAACGGCCTGAAGAACTTGTTCGACCGCCTCGATGTCCGGGTGCTCAACCTGGGGGGCGATCCCTACGAGTCGATCTCGGTCGGCCTCCAGAAGCACGGCCGCTACCAGATGCGGTACGACCGCCGGAAATCCAACTATTTCTATCAGGACCTGACCCGGACGGAGTCCGCTGGCCTGTATGACCTCCATATCTTCGATTTCGACCGCGTCCAGGACAGCGGCACGGCCAAGGTCCGGCTGACCAAGGGGATCGATCTTTATTTTGACTTCAACCGCTACACCAAGAAGGGCGTCTCCACGACGACGCTGGACGCTAACCGCATCGAGTTCGAGTTCGACAGTCCCGTCCAGGAAGACTCCCGCGAGGTCGCCTTCGGGGTCGATGCCCGGTTCGGCCGCACCTCCCTGGTCCTGGAAGAGAAGTTCCTGGATTACAAGAACGAGAACAGCTACTTCCTGGCCGGCTATGCCGACGGTGGACAGGAAGCCGATTATCCCTCCTCGCTCAATTCCTTTTTCATGAACCAGCCCTACGACTTGAGCGGCAACCTCCATTCGCTGCGCTTCAGCGCCGGCCCCTTTAACCGGCTTCTCCTCAGCGGCTCTGGCCAGATCTTCAACCTCAACCAGGACCTGTCCTATTCTGAGTCCGCCTCCGGACTCAACTACCTCAACCGCAAGTTCAACTATGACTACAGCGGCAAGGGCCGTTTCGACCGCAACATTCAGCTGGCCGAGCTGGACGCCCACTATCTGCTGTTCCGAAGGTTCTCCCTCATCGGCGCCGTCCGTTTCCACAACTTCGACCAAACCGGCACATTCACCGTCGACGGCGAATCGGAGTCCCAGGACATCGGTTACAAGACCTGGGGCGCCGACATCGGCGGCCAGTACGAGTTCTCCCCCACCCTCATCCTGACCCTCGGCTACCGCTACGAGGACCGCTCGCTCGACAACCTGGAGACCGTGGACTACGAGCTCGACACGACCAAGAACGGCTTTTTCGGGAACGTCCGCTGGGATCCCATGCGGAAGCTGAAGCTCACCCTCGACTACGAACATAGCGGCTATGAGAATCCCTACACCCTGATCTCACCGACCTCCTACGACCGCCTGAGGATGACCGCCAAATACCAGGCCGGCGCCTTCAACCTCAGTGCCTCCTACCTCTGGAACGGCACCAAGAGCGATCTTGGCTACGACGACCTCGTCCCCTTCAAGACCAGCCGGAACCAGTTCAGCCTGCGCGCCGGGTATCACGCCGAAAAGATCAAGGCCTTTGCGGGATACACCTACCTCCAGTCCAAGCGTGAAGGCGAACGCAGCGTCGAATACCCGCCCTCTTTCGCCGGACCCGGAGGAACGTTCCTCTGGGAAATCCTGTACGAAGGAAAAGGCAGCATCTTCGACGCCAACCTCAGCTACGACCTGAGCGAGCGGGTGAAGCTGGGCGGCTATGCCCTTCTTTACTCCAACTCCGGCTCCTACGAAGTCGGGCGGACCACTCTCAAAGCCTACCTGGAATATAACTTCCCCGCCGGTTATGTCGCCCAGGCCGGTTACCGCTATGTCAATTTCAAAGAAGAGCTCGGCGGCTACAACAATTACAAAGCCAACATCCTCGAGCTTTCCTTCGGTTATCGCTGGAAATAGATCCGATCAAGGAGGACGCAACTTGAAACGACCACATCTTCTCGCCATCCTGGTTGTCGTCTTTGCCCTGGCCGTCTTCCTGGCGGGGGCGAACGGAGACAAGCAACTCAAAATACAGTCCAAAGCCGACCACGCCGAGCGGCTCTGGTCGACCTCGGCCCACGCCGACAAACAGGCCGAAGCCTTCAAGCATTGGGACGAGGACGGCTCCGTCCCGACGAGCTGCGCCAAGTGCCACAGCACTCCGGGATATAAAGATTATATCGGCGCCGACGGGTCGGCCTTCAACGTCGTCGACAGCCCCGCTCCTCTCGGGACGACCGTCGAGTGCGAGGCTTGCCATGCCGACCCCGAAAGAGGTATTGTCCACGACCATACGGCAGTCGTCTTTCCCTCGGGGGTGGAGGTCAAGGACCTCGGCCCCGAGGCCCTCTGTATGGAGTGCCATCAAGGCCGCGAGTCGACGGTGTCCGTTGATAGCTCTATCGCCTCCGCCAGTGTCCCTGACGACGATACTCCGAGCTCCAAGATCCGGTTTAGAAATGTTCACTATTACGCTTCCGCCGCCACCCAGTTCGGGACCGTGGTCAAGGGCGGCTATCAGTATGCGGGCAAGTTGTATGATGCCCGCTTCGCCCACATCCCCGGGTACAACGCCTGCCAGGTCTGCCACAACCCCCACTCCCTCGAGGTCGAGCTCGAAGCCTGCCACACCTGTCATACGGGAATCAAGGATCCCAAAGACATCCGCTACCTCGGTTCCCTGGAAGACTATGACGGCGATGGGAACATCACCGAGGGCGTTTATTACGAGATCGAGACGCTCAAAGAGATTCTTTACGAAACCATTCGCTCCTACGCCAGGGATGTGATCGGCAAACCGATCGCCTATGACGAGCTCGCTTATCCTTATTTCTTCAACGACAAGAACGACAACGGTGTGGTCGATTCCGACGAAGCCGACTCGGCCAACGGCTACGGCAGTTTCTCGGCGCGTCTGCTCCGGGCCGCCTACAACCTCCAGGTGGCCATGAAAGACCCCAACTCCTTCGCTCACAACGGCAAATACATGATCGAGCTCATCTACGATTCGATCGAAGACCTGAATTCGAAGCTCGGGGGCGGGACAGCATCGGTGGCTTTTTCGCGGGCGCAGGGCTCCATTCGGGCCCAGACGGGAAGGACAAACCGGCCGCTGCCGCGCAAGGGTTTTGAAGCCGCCACAGCGCTGCCTTCCGAAGCTTTCGATAGTTCCCGTAAGAGCGCCTCGGCCGGCCACGGCAGCCTCCGCCGGACCGACGAAGGGCACTTCGACGGCTCTGCCGAAGCCTGGCGGCACTGGGATGGAGAAGGTGAAGTTCCATCGACCTGCGCCAAGTGCCACAGCGCCGAAGGCCTGCCTTACTTCATAGAAAACGGCAAGAATGACGTCGCCGCACACATCTCCAACGGCCTCCTCTGCTCGACCTGTCACACCTCCCCCCCGCATACTCGCTTTATCGGATCTGTTAAGTTCCCCTCGGGAGCGACGGTCGACCTGGGTGACAGCTCCAACCTGTGTCTGAACTGCCACCAAGGACGGGCGGCTAAGAGCTCGGTCGACAGCACGATCTCCCGGGGTGCCCCCCCCTATAGTTTCACCAACATCCATTATTATGCCGCGGCTGCTTCCTATTTCGGCCATGAAGTCCAGGGCGGCTATGAGTTCGCCGGCAAGAGCTACAACGGACGGAACATTTTCACCAATCACGGTGGCGTTTTCACCAACTGCGTCGAGTGCCACTTCGGCACCAAGAGCTTTAACCGCCGGCAGGACGACTCGGACGACATGTTCCATAACACCTCGCCGAGCAAGGAAGATTGCGTCCTCTGCCACGGCCAGGACATCGCCCAGCCGCATCCCGGCAGCGATCCCGACCTGTTTGAGTTCGAAGGCATCCGTCCGGCCCAGACTCCCGATTACGATGCCGACGGCAATACGAGAGAATCCTTGGAGAGTGAAATCGAGGGTCTAGAAGCCGCTCTGCTGGCCCAGATCCAGGTCTATGGAAACAGCCTCGGCACTCCGATCGCTTATGACCCGGTGAATTATCCCTACTTCTTTAATGACCTGAACGGGAATGGTGTTGTCGACCCCGACGAAGCGGACCGCTCGAACGGCTATGCATTCAATGCACCGATGCTGCGGGCGGGCTACAACTACCAGTTGAGCATCAAGGAGCCCTGCGGTTATATCCACAACCCGCTGTACATCGCCCAGCTCCTCGTCGATTCCATCGAACACGTCGGCGGAAAAGTGACCAAGTACACCTGGCGCTAAGAAAAATAGAAAAATGGGGATGGTCCTCTTTTAGGACCCGTCCCTTCCGATCCCCCCAAGGCGGCATCTTCGAATGCCTCCTTTTTTTATGGGGACAGTACATCCTATTCCGAATTTTTAGTGGCGTAATTCGGAAAATAATATACTGTCCCTAAATTTGATGTTGTCTGCCCCCTTTTTTTTGTGCTATAGAATAGGCCGCACATTGCCGGAAGAGGGCAAAACAACAAGAGAGGAGGATAGGGTGAAGCAAAGAATTTTCGTCTTCAGTCTCGGATTCTTCCTATGCGCATTCCTGGTTTCGCCGCTCTTCGGCCAGCCATGCATCGAGTGCCATAAGAAGACAACCCCCAACATCGTCAGCGATTGGCAGTTGAGCAAGCACAGTCAGAACGACGTCGACTGCTCGGTCTGCCACGGTGAGGACCACAAGGCGGCCAACGACTATGCCGTCGCCCGCATCCCCACTCCCGAAACCTGCGCCCAGTGCCATGAAAAAAAATTGACCCAGTTCAAGAAAGGCAAGCATGCCCTCGCTTGGGCGGCCATGAAGGCCATGCCCACCGCCCACGCCCAGCCCGTCGCCATGATGGAGGGGATGAAAGGCTGCGGGGCCTGCCACAAGATCGGCCTCAAGACCGAAGCCGAGATGCGGGACCTCCAGAAGGCCGGGTCCGGGTTCGGCCGCGCTTCCTGCGACGCCTGCCACACCCGGCACATCTTCTCGGTCACTGAGGCCAGACAGCCCCAGGCCTGCCAGACCTGCCACATGGGATTCGACCATCCGCAGTGGGAGATGTACTCGGCCTCGAAGCACGGCGTTCGCTACCTCCTGAAGCAAAACAAGACCTTGCCCGAGAGCGTGGCCGCGCCCGCCTGCCAAGCATGTCACATGCAGGAGGGCAACCACGAGGTCCGGACCGCCTGGGGTTTCCTGGCCGTGCGGCTCCCGATGCCAGAAGACAAGCAATGGACCGCCGACCGGGCCACGATCCTCCAAGGCCTCGGCGTCCTCGACCCGGCCGGGAATCCGACCGGACGGCTCGAGGTAGTCAAGGCCGTAGACCTCGCCCGGCTGACCCAGGAAGCCTGGCAGGCCGAGCGCGATAAAATGATCAAGACCTGCAACCTGTGCCACAGCGTCAACTTCGCCAAGGCGGAGCTCGCCAAGGGCGACGACATGATCAGAGAAGTCGACCACCTGATGGCCGAGGCCATCCGCCTCGTCGCCGGGCTCTACACAGACGGAATCATCCCCAAGCCGGCCAACTACGCCTACCCCTTCCCCGACCTCCTGACCTTCCACGACGCGGCCACCGAGGTCGAGCAGGAGCTCTTCGTCATGTTCCTCGAGCACCGGATGCGCTCCTTCCAGGGGGCCTTCCACGCCAACCCGGACTATGCGCTCTGGTACGGCTGGAGCGAGATCCGGCGGTCGCTGAAAAAGGTCGAAACGATGGCCGCCGAGATGCGGGCCGCCCACAAATAGCTTCCAATCCCCTCCTTTGCGTGGGAGAGCATAAAAGGGAGGGTGATTTTGTTTTCACCCTCTCCTCGATCCTCTCCCATTGGAGGAGGTGTTATAATGCGAAGGAGCATGGCGACTGAAGCAATCTCAAAATGCATTTAAAAAAAGGAGATTGCTTCGCTCTCAAGGGTCGCTCGCATGACGTTATGAAACAGCCTCTCCATTGGAGAAGAGAGGGGACATCCCTAAAAGGGACGGAGAAGAGAGGGGACATCCCTAAAAGGGACGTCCTCAAAGGGGACACCCTTGCACCCGGAGGTGTCCCTTTGGGGAACGTCCCCCTTTTTATTGGAACGTCCCCGTTCTTATTGAAAATATATTAGTATTCCTATATAATTAATAGCTTTTTAGAGACGGAAAGGCATGCTCAAAGCCGTCAAGAATTTCTTCATCTCGATCAAGGTGGCCATCGTCCTCCTGATCATCCTGATCGGGGCCTCCATCCTGGGGACACTGATCCCCCAGGGCCGGAGTGCCCAGGAGTATCTCGTCCGCTACGGCCAGCTGGCGAGCCTCCTCCAGAAGCTCCAGTTCACTCGGCTTTACCAGTCCTTCTGGTTCATCGCCGTGCTGGCCCTTTTCGGCCTTAACATCATCATCTGCACCCTCGTCCGCCTCGGACCGAAGCTCCGCCGGGTCTTCCAGCCCAGATGCGACCTCGACCCCAGGAGCATCCAGCTCCTCAAGGTCAAGGACAGGATCAAGATGGCCCTGGCTCCGGCGGCCGCCGCACAGGCCGTCAAGGCCGAGCTCGGCCGTCACCACTACCGTGTCCGCGAACACACCTCTCCGGATAAACACTGCCTTCTCGCCCGAAAAAGGGTGCTTGGCCTATTCGGGTCCGACGTCGTCCATGTCGGCCTGCTGATCATCCTCGCCGGAGGCATCATCAGCGGGCTGGCCGGGCAGCGCGGCAGCCTCTCCCTCTCCGAGAACCAGACCGCCTCCGTGCCCGGCGCCGGTTTTTCTGTTCGCCTTGACAAGTTCATCACCGAACTCTACCCTGACGGCAACGTCAAGGACTGGAAGAGCCGGCTCACCGTGATCGAGGGAAACCAGGAACTCTACCAGAAAACGATCGAGGTCAACCATCCCTTGAACCACCGCGGGTTCGTCTTCTACCAGAGTGGCTACGGCTGGGACTGGGAAAACCCCACCCTCGAAGTCTGGCTCAAAAAGAAGAGCGACCCGGACTATTTAAAAAAGATATGGCTGAAGGTGGGCCAGACGGCCGCCATCGCAGGCGAGGAGATTACCCTCACGGCCGCCCGCTTCCTGCCCGATTTTGTCCTCGACGAAAAGAACCAGCCCTCGACCCGCTCCCTCGAGCCCAGGAATCCGTCCGCCCTCATCCGGGGCGAGCGCAACGGTACGGAGGTCTTCTCCGGCTGGATCTTCGCCAAGTTCCCCGATTTCGCCCAGATGCACCAGGCCGAGGAGACCGAGTTCAAGCCCGAACTCAAGGATGTCCAGGCTCCCCAGTATTCCGTCCTCCAGACGGCCAAGGATCCCGGGGTCTCGCTCATCTGGGTGGGCTGTGCGGCCCTGATGCTCGGCCTCTTCCTGGCCTTTTACTGGCCGGCGCGGGAGATCCGCCTCGTCCTCGAAGAGAGCCAGGGCAGGACGGAGCTCTCGGCGGGCGGTGTCGCGGCCAAGAGCCGGGAGGCTTTCCAATCGGAATTCGACGGCATCATGAAAATATTGAGGAAGACAAAATGAGCGAAACCACCATTTTCACCCTGACTTTTGTTCTGTATATTAGTGCAGCCTTTTTCTACCTGGCCTTTCTTTATTCCAAGCGGGAGAGCCTGGCCAGGACCGGCTCTGTAATCGCCCTCTTCGGCCTGACCCTGCACACCATCGCCCTCATCCTCAGGACCATCGAGAGCGGCCACGCCCCCTTCACCAACATGTACGAGAGCCTTTCCTTCCTGGCCTGGGCGACCGTCTTCGCTTACCTCATCATCGAGTGGAAGTACAAGGTCCAAAAACCCGGCGCCTACCTGCTGCTCATCGTCGTCGCCCTGATGGCCCTGGCCTCGTCTCCCCTCATGCCCAAGGAAGCCAGCCCGCTCGTGCCGGCGCTCCAGAGCTACTGGCTCTGGCTTCATGTCTCGGTGACGCTGCTCGGCGAGGCCTTCTTCGCCATCGCCTTCATCACCAGCATCATGTACCTCCGGGCCGATGCCCGGGAAAAGAAAGGCCTGGCGCCGAAATCGGGGCTCACCGCCGAGCGGCTGGACTCGATCAGCTACCAGACCATCGCCGTCGGGTTCCCGCTCTTCACCCTGGGCGGGCTCGTCTTCGGAATGGTCTGGGCCTACAAAGCCTGGGGAACCTACTGGAGCTGGGATCCGAAGGAAGTCTGGAGCCTGATCACCTGGTTCGTCTTCGCCCTCTACCTCCATACCCGGATCGTCATGGGCTGGAAGGGACGGCGCTCGGCGGCCATCGCCATCATCGGTTTCCTGGCCGCCTTGTTCACCTACTTCGGCGTCAACTACCTCCTGGCCGGGCTTCATTCCTACGCCTGAGCCGGGGGATCGTGAAAATCCGACCTGAGGAATTGAGACATGCCTGATGATGAAGGGACGGCAACGAGCCCTCCCCAGAAAGAGAAGCCCGTGAAGAAGAGCCGGAAGAAAAGGCTACTCATTGTCCTGAGCGCGTTCGTCCTCGTCCTCCTTTTTTTCGCCGGCGCGGCCGAGTACACCTCCCACTCCAAGTTCTGCTCCAGCTGCCACTACATGAAACCCTTCTACCAGAGCTGGAAGGAATCCCGGCACGCGGACATCGAGTGCAGCGCCTGTCATTACCCCCCGGGGATCCGGTCTTTCTTTCGTGTCAAGCTGGAAGGACTCAACCAGGTCCTCCGCTACTGGACCAAGCTTTACGTCAAGTCCAAGCCCTGGGCGGAGATCCCGGACGAAAGCTGTCTCCGTCAGGGCTGCCACGACAAAAGGCTCCTCGAAGGCCGCGTCCAGTTCAAGAGGGTCGTCTTCGACCACAAGGTCCACCTGGGAGACCTGATGAGAGGCAAAACCCTCCGCTGCACCAGCTGCCACTCCCAGATCGTCCAGGGAGACCACATCACCGTCACAGAGAGCTCGTGCTTCATCTGTCATTTCAAGGCCAGCGAGCACTACCCGGATATCGCCAGCTGCTCGCACTGTCATGTCCGGGAGGACCTGAGTTCCGACAAGGTGCGTTTCAACCACACCGTGGCCTATGAGAACAATTTCAGCTGCGACAAGTGCCACAGCCAGATCATCCTCGGCGACGGAGCCGTGCCCCGTGAGAACTGCTACAAGTGCCATTACGAAAGAGACCGCATGGATAAATATGATGACACCGACCTGATGCACTCGACGCATATCACTTCCCACAAGATCGAGTGCAACCAGTGTCATATGGAGGTCCAGCACAAGATCGTCAAGGACATCGAGACGATCGCCGACTGCCGGACCTGCCACACCGGGTTTCACCAGGCCCAGAAGATCCTCTACACCGGCGAAGGCGGAAAGGGCGTGCCTCACGCGACACCCAACGTCATGCTGGAAAAGGGTCTGAGCTGCAAGGGCTGCCACATGTTCCACGAGGAGGCCGGAGGAAAGCTGGTCAAGAGCGACACCCTGGTCTCCCGGGGAAAAGCCTGCGAATCCTGCCACGGACAGGGATTCGGGCGTCTTCTCCGGAACTGGCAGGTCTCGACCGAGAAAAAGCTCGGAGAGATCAAGGGTGTCTATGCCAAAGCGACCGCCGAAATCGCCGCCTCCCGAAGCACTGATAAGGCCAAGGCCAGGGGGATCATCCAGGAGGCCGCCTTCAACATCGATATCGTAGAGAAAGGTAAGGCCGTCCACAATATCACCTATTCCCAGGAGCTGTTGCTGGCCGCTTTCGGACAGATCGAAGAGGCGTTGGCACTCATCGGCTCGTCCTTCCGGCCGGAAAAACTCCTGGTCGAGACGGCGGCCGCTCCCGGACAGTGCTCGCAGTGCCACGCCGGGATCGAAGAGATCAACAGAGAGGTCTTCGGGATGTCCTTCCCCCACAAAACGCACGTCGTCGGCCGCAAGATGGAGTGCGGTATCTGCCACTCCAATTCCCGGCGCCACGGCGAGTTCATCGGCTCCAAGAAAAGCTGCGCCGCCTGCCATCACCAGGACGCCGGGAAAGATTGCGGCAGCTGCCATGTCATCCAGAAAGCGCTCTATGGAGGAGGAGATTTCAGCGGCTGGATAGTGCCCAAGGACATCATGGCCGAGGCCGGAGCGGAGTGTGATGCCTGCCATGAGCGCAAAGACGGCGGGATCAGCCGTTCCGACGCTGCCGGCTGCATCAACTGTCACGAAGAAAGCTACAAAGAAACTTTCGTGGAGTGGCAGACGACCTATCATGAACTCCGGGATAGGCTCGAGGCCGCGCTCGCCGAGAAGAAAAAGCAGGGCCTGAGCCGGGAAGGCAAGGCCCGCCTGGTCGAGATCGAGAAATCCGTCCGGAAGCTCGACCAGGACGGAAGCTCGGGGATCCACAACTCCCAGTTTATCCAGAACGTCTTGACAAAACTCAGCAAGGAAATACAATCTATCGCATAAGATTACGGCCATGAACAGACGAAGGTTTGTTAATCTGTTCCTGGGCGGGTCTCTACTTGGGACCACAGTCTCGTTCCTCTACCCTCTCATCCGCTACCTTATTCCGCCCCGCCAGGCCGAAGCGGCGGCCAAGAAAGTCCTCGCCGCCAAGGCCGGCGAATTGGCTCCAAATTCCGCCAAGCTATTCCGCTTCGGAAGCTCTCCGGCGCTCCTCATCAATACGGCCGACGGCGAGCTCCGCGCCTTCTCCGCCATCTGCACTCACCTCACCTGCACCGTCAACTACGAAGGCGACACGGGGACGATTTACTGCCCCTGCCACAACGGCCGCTTCGACCTCGCCGGAAATGTTCTCTCCGGCCCGCCTCCCCGTCCCCTGGACGCCTACGAGGTCGAGGTTTCAGGTGGGGATATCTATGTCTCCAGGAAAGACTGACATGAGCAGGTGGCGGGAAAAAGCGCTGGCCTACCTCGAGCCGCGCTTCCAGCTTTCCGCATTGTGGGAGTTCGCTAAGAAAAAAAAGGTCCCCGAACACAGACACTCCTTCTGGTATTTTTTCGGAGGCATCTGCCTGTTCCTCTTCATCATTCAGGTCCTGACGGGGATACTGCTTCTCCTTTACTATACCCCGTCCGTGGACGCCGCCCACGAGAGCATCCAGTTCATCATGAGCCAGGTTCAGTTCGGCTGGCTGATCCGTTCGGTCCACAGCTGGACGGCCAACATCCTGATCGGCGTCATCTTCGTCCACATGTTCAGCACTTTCTTCCTTAAAGGCTATCGCCCTCCGCGCGAGCTGACCTGGATGACCGGCTTCCTCCTCCTCGTCCTCTTCATGGCCTTCGGGTTCTCCGGCTATCTCCTGCCCTGGAACGAGCTGTCATTCTTCGCGACGCGCGTGGGCAGCGATATTGCAGGTGTCATCCCCTTCGTCGGGAAAGCCCTAAAGACATTCATCCTGGGAGGGCCGGAAGTCTCCGGCGCCACCCTGACCCGCTTCTTCTGGCTCCACGTGGCCGTCTTGCCGGCGGTCGCCCTGCTGATCATGGGAATCCATGTCGTCCTGGTGCAGACCCTGGGGATGAGCAAGCCAATTGGCGTCCACGTATCCAAGGAGATCTCCTTCTTCCCCGATTTCATCCTCAAGGACTCCCTTGGCTGGCTCCTCATCCTGGTGGTCGTCGGCGTGGTCTGCGTCTTCCTCCCCTGGGAGATCGGCCCCAAAGCAGACCCCTTCACCTCGACACCTCTGGGCATCAAGCCGGAGTGGTATTTCACCTTCATGTTCACCACCCTGAAGATCGTCCCCGCGCACATCTTCAAGATCGAAGGCGAGGTGTTGGCCATCCTTGGGTTCATGATCGGCGGCCTCCTCTTCATGCTCGTGCCTTTCCTGGACCGCCGGGCGGCGCAGGAAAAGAGAAGCCCGCTCTTCACGGTCATCGGGCTGGCGATCCTGGCCTACATCGCCATCCTGACGGCCCTGACTTACCTGGCCCCCAACCTAGGAAAATGAACATGCCGCTGAAGTTGTCATTCCGAGAAGCGAAGCGCCGAAGCCATCTCGTAGTATTCGTGTCCTCGTTGATGTTTCTGCCCATTTCTCTTTCGGCCCAAAAAAATTCCTGCGTCGACTGCCACCTGCAGATGGAAGACGCCCTCAAGGCACCGGCCGAGAACTTCGCTGCCGACGTCCACAAGCAGTACGGACTGAGCTGCCAGGACTGCCACGGCGGAAACCCGGCCCAGGAAGACATCGAACTGGCCAAGGACCGGTCTTTCAAAGGCGCCCCGGATAGGGCCAGGGTCCCGGAGTTCTGCGGCTCCTGTCATTCCGATTCCGCTTATATGCGGAAGTTCAACCCTAACCTGCGAATCGACCAGCTCACGCTCTACTGGTCCAGCCGGCACGGCCAACTGCTCAAGAAAGGCGACGCCAAAGTCGCCGTCTGTACGGACTGTCACGGCGTCCACGGCATCCAGTCTGCGAACTTCCCCAAATCGCAGACCTTCCCCTGGAACATCCCCCAGACCTGCGGCCGCTGTCATGACGATAGCGACTATATGAAGGCCTACACGATCCCGACCGGCCAAGTCGAGGAGTACAAGCAGAGCGTCCACGCCAATGCCCTGTACGAAAAAAAGGACCTATCGGCGCCGGTCTGCAACGACTGCCACGGCAACCACGGCGCGGTGCCGCCCGAGGTGACCTCGATCGCCTTCGTCTGCCGGCAGTGCCACCCCTCCGCCGGCGACCTGTTCTCTCAGAGCCCCCACAAGGAGGCCTTCGACGCACTGGGGATGTCGGAATGCGAGGCCTGTCACGGCGACCACAAGATTACACCTCCCTCCGACGAGATGCTGGCCGGGGGAAAGGACGACATCTGTTTGCAGTGCCACGATCCCGGAACCGGGCCGCACGAAACCGGCCTGAAGATCAAAAAGCAGATAGATGATTTCGTCGCCTCTTCGGAAACGGCCAGGGCGCTCCTGGCCGAGGCCGAGAAGAGGGGGGTCGAGGTGAGCGAAGCCCTCTTCAAGCTTGGGGACGCCACCACCGCCCTCGTCCTCGCCCGCAACCTCACTCACGGTCTGTCGCCCGCTGAGATCGAGGTCAACCTGGACGAAGGAATTAAAGCCCTTTCCGAGGTCAGGGTCCGGGGTGAGGAAGCGCTCCGGGAAGCCAGCTTCCGCCGCTCCGGCCTGGTCATCGCCACGGTCTTCATCCTTCTCCTGGCGGTCGCTCTTTACCTCAAGATCCGCGACCTCAAGAGGTCGTAAAGCAGCGCTTTTCTCTATTTTTCCTATAAATACAATAGAATTTATAGGAATAATATTGACTTTCGCCGGCCAGTCTCATAAAATAAAGTTTAACCGTTACGGGATCGTGGATAGACTCCCCCGTTCTCGTCAATCCCAGGGAGGACAGATGAAAAAAACCCTTCTACTCCTCGTCATCACGGCGGCGGCCACGGTCGGCCTGCTCAGCCAGACATTCACCTATGTCGGCGCCGCCAAGTGCGCCATCTGCCACAAGACCGAAAAGCAGGGCCGCCAGCACCCCATCTGGCAGGAGAGCAAGCACTCCCAGTCGATCGCTGCGCTCAGCTGCCCCCAGGCGGCCGAAGTCGCCCAGCAGGCCAATGTCCAGAACCCCGTGGAAAGCCCCGACTGCCTCAAATGCCACGCTCCCCTGTACGAGAAGGCCGTCGAGCTCAAAGCCGAGGGTGTGACCTGCGAGGTCTGCCACGGCCCGGGAAGCGAATACAAGAAGCTGAACATCATGAAAGACCCGGCCCTGGCCAAGCAGAACGGCCTCATCGTCTATGACAGCCCGGAGGCCGTTAAGAAGCAGTGCCTGACCTGCCATGCCAACGCCCACGGCAAGAGCTTCGATTTCGCGACGGCCGTCGAAAAGATCAAGCACAACAGGCCGGTCGAGTGACCGGATACCAGTCCTGAGGGATCTTGCCTGGATTATTCTGAACGAAACCAATCGTTGATTCATGAATAGGTCGGGCCGGTCAGTTCCCCGGCCGGTTGGAAGGAGAATGCTTTGGTGAGGCAAAAAGCGCCGATCTATATTTTTGTGGGTGTGCTTCTGGGATGGTCTTTTCTATACGGCCAAGAGACCGCTTCCAACCAGAACGCCGGCTGCCTGGCCTGCCATGGACAATCCGGGACGCTCGAGGTGAAGCTCAAGATCAACGAAGAGAATCTCCCCTCCTCGGTCCACAGCTCTCTCCGGTGCTCCGACTGCCACGTCGTCAAGGACAGCGAGTCGCAGGGAGAGGCCCCTCATCAAAAGAATATCCCGCCCCCCGACTGCACCGCCTCCTGCCATCGCGAAGACAAAAAGCCGCGCCCCGGCCTCGACCCGCTCCTCTACGCCGACAGCGTCCACGGCCGCGCCTACCTCGAGCGCGGGGCCAAGGAAGTGGCCAAGTGCTGGGACTGCCACGGCAAGCACAACATCCGTGCGGCCACAGACCCGGAATCCTCGGTCTATCGCAAGAACATTCCGCTCACCTGCTCCACCTGCCATGAGGACATGGCGGTCGTGGTCAAATACCATATCCACAGCGAAGCGCCCTATCAGGAGTATATGAAGAGCGTCCACGGGAAAGCCCTGTTCGAGAAAGGGCTCCTCCGCTACGCCGCCGTCTGCACGGACTGCCACGGTGTCCACGACATCAAGGGGGTGGGCGAACCGCACCTCATGGCCAAGCAACCCCAGACCTGCGGCGCCTGCCACGAGCTCGTCTTCAGCGAGTACGAGACAAGCATCCACGGCCGCGAGGCCCTCGCCGGAAATGTGGACTCCCCGCTCTGTGTGGATTGCCACGGCGAGCACGGGATCGTCTCGCCCGCAGACCGGGACTCTCCCGTTTTCGGCAAGAACATCCCCGACACCTGCTCCGCCTGCCACGCCCGGCCCGAGATCATGAAGAAATACGGCATCTCCGAGGACAAGATCGCTACCTTCATCGACAGCCTTCACGGCATCGCCGTCGGGTTCGGCTCAAAGGCCGCGGCCAACTGCTCGAGCTGCCACGGTGTCCACGACATCCGGCCCGCTTCCGACCCCCTCTCCAAGGTCCATCCCGCCAACCTGCGTTCCACCTGCGGACAGGCGAACTGCCATCCGAACATGCCGGAAAAGATCGCCCGGTCCAAGGTCCATATCGGACCCGAACAGAAGAGACCGGCGGCCCTCTTCTACATCCAAAGGATTCTCCTGATCCTGGTCGTCGTCCTTCTGGCCATCACCGTCGTCTGGTTCATCCCCGGCTTCATCAGGAAGACCCGTCTGCTTAAGAAGAAGTGAGGGAAATGCGGAACAGGCGCCTGGTGTCCGGAATCCTGGGGATGACCCTGTTTTCCCTTCTCTCTCCGGCGCTCTTTTCCCAGGCGGACGGGGACTGCCTGGTCTGCCATGAAGATAAGGAGCTGACCTCTGAGGCCGGGAAATCCATGTTCGTGGACAACGAGAAGTTCCAGTCATCGATTCACGGCCAGGCCGGGACGAGCTGCATCGACTGCCACGCCGACCTCAGGAAGGTCGAGGAATTTCCGCACGGGTCGCCGCTCGAGACGGTCGACTGCAGCCGCTGTCACGAAACGGCCGCCCGGGAATTCCAGGAAAGCGTCCACCAGTCGGCGAACGATAAGGGAACCTCCGCTATCCAGGTCGGCTGCAAGGACTGCCATGGGACGCACGAGATCCGGAGTCGGGACGATTTCGATTCCCCGACCTTTTCCCTCAACCTGCCCGCCACCTGCGAAAAATGCCACCTCGAGAAGGTCCCCTCGAAAAAGGGGGTTGACTTCATCCGCGGCTACAACGACAGCGCCCATTTCAAGGCGCTAGAGAAATCCGGCCTGACCATGTCGGCCAACTGCAGCAACTGTCACGACTCCCACAAGATCAAGAGGGTGGATGACCCCGCATCTTTCGTCTCCCGCAAGAACATCATCAAGACCTGCGGCAGCTGTCATGTCGGGATCCAGAAAGAATATCTGGAGGGGGTGCACGGCAAGGACTACATCAAGGGGAGCAAGGATGTCCCGGTCTGCACCGACTGCCACAGCGAGCATGATATCATCTCACCCGAAGACATCAACTCGACGGTCTACGCGACCAAGGTAGCCGAGGTCTGCGTGCGCTGCCACGACGATGTGGCCCTGAGCCGCCAGTACGGATTCCTCACCTCGAGGCTCAAGACCTATAACGAAACGTTCCACGGGACGGCCGCCAAGTTCGGCGAGAGCCGGGTGGCCAACTGCGCCTCCTGCCACGGCTTTCACGGCATCCGGCCCTCCTCCGACCCCGAATCGTCGATCTACCCGGACAATCTCCCCCGGACCTGTGGAAAGTGCCATCCCGGCGCCAGCCGCCGCTTCGCCGAGGGCCAGATCCACGCCATGCGCGAGGGGGCCGCCGCCGCCAAGTACAGGTCCTCTCATATCGTCAAGAACGTCTATATCATCATCATTGCGATCATCATCGGGGTCATGATCATCTTCATCGGCGTAGATTTCGTCCGCCGCCTCCTCGGAAAGGAAAAACATGGATAGCCCGCCGCTCATTCGGGACGATGAAATCTTCTTGCGGATGAATCTGCCCGAACGCATCCAGCACTGGCTCCTTATCCTGACCTTTTTTCTTCTCGTCGTCACCGGACTGCCGCTGTTCTTTAACGAGTTCAACTTCTTCCAGTGGGCCATTCCCAACGGCCGGGTCTTTTTCATCCGGGGCATCGTCCACCGGATCGCCGCCGTGGTCATGATCGCCAACCTCATCTGGCATTTCTTTTATGCGGCCTTGACCGAGCGGGGACGAAACAACTTCAAGGAAATGCTGCCCCGCTGGAAAGACCTCAAGGACGCGGTGGAGCAGTTCGGCTATAACCTCGGCCTCACCCGCTTCCTCTACAAGAGAGGCCTTGGCAAGAAGCTTTTCGAGAAACATCCCGACTGGCTCTTTCCCAAACCGCCCCGCTACGGCCGCTACAATTTCGTCGAGAAATTCGAGTACTGGTCGCTGGGCTGGGGCTCGGTGATCATGATCGTCAGCGGATTCTTCATGTGGAACGTGGAGTTGTCCCTCCGCTTCTTCCCGCTCTGGGTCCACGACATCTTCATCATTATCCACGGCTACGAGGCCATCCTGGCCTTCCTGGCGATCATCGTCTGGCACATGTACAACGTCCACCTCAATCCCGAGGTCTTCCCGATGAGCAAGATCTGGCTCAACGGCAGGATCAGCGGGAAGGAGTTGCGTCTCCTCCACCCGCTGGAGTACGAGAAGGTCCTCGAGGAGCGCCGCAAAACCCTCAGCTCCGAGGCGTTCTGACCGCCGTTCCGCGGGAGATTCTCCCCCTAATATCTATTAATTCTATAGATTCTATAATATTAGTAGTATAATAGCCGGATGGATGCGGATTTCCGCCTCAAAGACGGGTCCAGGATCGCCGTCATCGGCGGCGGACCGGCCGGCTCGTTCTTCGCCCATTTCGCCGGCAAACTCGCCGAGAGAAAAGGCCTCGGCGTTTCCATCACCATCTTCGACGGCAAGGACTTTCTCGAACGCGGCCCGCGGGGCTGCAACCTCTGCGCGGGTGTGATCGCCGTCAGCCTGGAGAAACAGCTCGAAAAGGAAGGGATCCGTCTCCCCGAAAAACGGATCATCAGCCGGCTGGAGGGCTACTCCCTTCACATCGAGGACGAGACCCTGCGCTTGACCTCCCGGGAAAATTCCACCAGGGACATCGCCACGGTCTTCCGGGGAAACGGGCCCCGGTTCTCCTGCTTCCCCGAGGTCATCAGCTTCGACGACTTTCTCCTCAGCTATGCCCGCGACCGGGAAGCGGCCGTCGTCTCCGAACCCGTCTGGGGGCTGGAGATGCCCAGCCGGCCGGCCGACCCGATCGGCCTTCTCTTCGGTGACAGGCGTTCGCCGCAACGTTTCAAGGCGGACCTGGTGGTCGGGGCCTTCGGTGTGAACACGCCTTTGGCGGCCAAGGTCCGGAACCTGGGCTTCGGCTACCGGCCGCCCCGGACGCTGACCACTTATCAGGCGGAAATCAGGCTCGGCGAAGAGAAGGTGAAGAGCCTCTTCCAGAATGATATCCACGTCTACATGCCGCGCTCGCGGACGGTCCGCTTCGTCACGATCATCCCCAAGGGCGACTACGTCACCGTCACTCTCATCGGGAAGGCGGATGCCACACCCGAGCTGGCCGGGGAATTCTTCGGCCTGGAGGAGATCCGGAAGGTCCTGCCCCCGGCCAAACCCAACTGCTTTTGTTATCCCAGGATCGCCGTTTCGGCCGCCCGCCGGCCGTTCAGCCACCGGCTGGTCCTCATCGGCGACGCCGCTTTCTCCCGTCACTACAAGAACGGGATCGAGTCGGCCTTTATGACCGCCAGGCTGGCGGCGGAGGCGGCCTTCAACCGGGGAGTAGATGCAGCCTCTTTCTTCTCCGGCTACCTGAAACCCGCCAGGAAGCAGATCATTCGTGACAATCTTTATGGACGGGCTCTTTTCCGGCTCAACGACGGCATTTCTTCCATTCCCATCCTGGCCCGGTCCCACTTTGACCTGGCCAAGAAAAAAGGCGCCGGGTCGGTCCCCCGGGGGATCCGCTTCCTGCTTTGGAACATGTTCACCGGCGAAATTCCCTACCGGAGAATCTTCGCCGGCCTGCTCGACCTCCGGTTGCAAAGTGCTCTCTTTCTGAATACAATAGCCCTTCTTTTCCGGCAGATGAAAAAGGCCCTCGCCAGACACTGAGAGAGATGCCCGTGTCCTGTCCGAAGCAGTCGCTCCGAGAGATACATACCGTCGTCATCATCGGCTGCGGTCCGTCCGGCGCCAGTTGCGCCTTGAAGCTCAAGAAACTCAGCGCCGCTCTGTCTCCTCCCCTCCGCATCATCATCTATGAAAGCAAGCCCCTGGAAAGGAAAAGCTATTTCAACCAGTGCCTGGGTGTGCTTTCCCCTCCTCTCGAGCAGATCATGGAGCGGGAGCTGGAGATTCCTTTTCCCTGGCCGATCATCCAGCGGAAAATCGAGGGCTACGTCATCCATTCCGACAGGGCCACGTTGACCCTGGCCGGAGAACATGCCCCGTCTTATGCCTGCCGCCGGGTTGAATTCGACAACTATCTCTTTCAGAAGGTCAAGGAGGCCGGAGTGGAGATCATCCCGGCCCGGGTCACCGACATCGATTTTTCCCCGGACGGCGTCATGGTCTACAGCGAAAGCTGCAACGTTCGGGCCGATATCGTCATCGGCGCCTTCGGCCTGGATGACGGCCTGGCCCGGGTCTTCGAGCGGACCAGTCGCTACCGGGCGCCCGCCTTCCTCTCGTCGGTGGTCACCAAGATCCATCCCGGCGAGGAAGCCATGGCCCGCTTCGGCAACCGCATCCATGCCTTCCTCACGGCGGCGCTTCCGCTGGAGTTCGGCGCCATCACCCCCAAGGGAAACCACCTGAGCATCAACATCGCCGGGGAGAAAGTCGATGCGCCGACCATGGACCGTTTTCTCGGCCTGCCGGCGGTCCGGGCGGCGCTGCCGGAGGCTTACCGACGTGCCCTTCCCGAGCTCACCTACTTTAAGGGCAAGTTTCCCACCCTGCCGGCCAAATCGCCCGTCGGTGAGCGCTACATCATGGTCGGCGACGCCTCGGGTTTTAATCGCCCGTTCAAGGGGAAGGGGATCAACTCGGCCGTCATCACCGGCATTCGGGCGGCCGAGGCCATTGCCGGGCGCGGGCTTTCGAAGGAAGCTTACGAGCACTACCTTAAGGGCTGTTGTGAATTGAGGGATGATATCCCCTATGGCCGGATGCTGAGGGCGGTGGCCATTCGTTTCTCCAAATACGGCCTGCTGGACGGCGTCCTGGATGCGGCCAGGAATGAGCCCGCTCTTCAGAAGGCCATGTTCAACATCGTCTCCGGCCAGGAAACATACAAAAAGACCTGGCAGGACACCAGGAACGTCGGGCTGCTGCTGCGGACCTTCTGGGCCTCGCTGCGCGGCAAGCGAAAGAGACGGGATCGCTCCAGGGTCCCTCCTCTGGGCTGAAATAAGATCATCCTCCAGCCCGGAGCCCTAACCGCTCAAAGATTCTGGACGACGTTCTTAAGCTTCTGCTGAACCGTCGACTCTTTTATTTATTCCGGAGAATATGTAAAATAGCACAAATGCGCGCGCCGGCTCAAGGGACAAACCGCGCCCTGAGCCATTCCCGGAAGGCCTATCTGGCTCTCGAAGACGGGTCCGTCTTCGAGGGTTGGTCCTGCGGATACGAAGGCGAAGCCCGGGGGGAGGTCGTCTTCAATACCGCCATGACCGGCTACCAGGAGATCCTGACCGACCCTTCCTACCGGGGCCAGATCGTCACCATGACCTACCCGCTCATCGGCAACACCGGCTGCAATCCCGAGGACGTCGAGTCCAGCAAGCCCTGGGTGGAGGGTTTCGTCCTCAAGGAGATGGCCGCAGCCCCATCGAACTGGCGGAACCGGGAGAGCCTGGTCGATTATCTGGGACGGCACAAGATCCCGGCCATCCAGGGGATAGACACAAGGAAGCTAACCAAGATCATCCGCCGGACCGGCGCCCAGCGCGGCCTGCTCACGACCTCGGAAAGCGAACACCCTACTCTCCGGGAACGGGTCAAAGAGGTGCCTTCGATCGTCGGCCGGGACCTCGTCAAGGAGGTGACCTGCGCCGCACCCTATCGCTGGCGCGAGGGGATATACGGCTGGCCGCGCGGCTACCGAGCCAGGAGGCAGTTCAAATATTTTGTAGTCGCCTATGATTACGGGATCAAGCGGAACATCCTCCGCAGCCTGGTCGCCGAGAAGATGGATGTCATCGTCGTCCCGGCCGCGACACCGGCCGAAGAAGTGCTTAAACTCAAGCCCGACGGCGTTTTTCTCTCCAACGGGCCCGGCGATCCGGCGCCGGTGAGCTACGCCGTTGCGAACATCAAGTGCCTGGTCGGCCGTGTCCCGATCTTCGGCATCTGCCTCGGCCATCAGCTCGTGGCCCTGGCCCTCGGAGGCCGGACCTACAAGCTCAAGTTCGGCCACCACGGGGCCAACCATCCGGTCAAGAACCTGGAGACGGGGACTATCGAGATCACCTCCCAGAACCACGGGTTCGCCGTCGATATCGATTCGCTCAGAGGCCTGGGCCGGCTGACCCACATCAACCTCAACGATATGACCTCCGAAGGATTCTCCCTCAAGGACAAGTTCCTCTTTACCGTTCAGTATCACCCGGAGAGCTCGCCCGGGCCCCACGATTCCCGCTACCTCTTCCGCGATTTCGCCCGGCTGATCGATGACTTCAAGGGGAAATGACGTGCCGCGGCGAGACGACATCCACTCCATTCTGATCATCGGCTCGGGTCCGATCATTATCGGCCAGGCATCGGAATTCGACTACTCGGGCACCCAGGCGCTCAAGGCCCTCAAGGAAGAGAACTTCCGGCTCATCCTGGTCAACTCCAACCCGGCCACGATCATGACCGACCCGGAATTCTCCGACCGCACCTATCTGGAACCCCTGACGGCCGAATATCTGGAGAGAATCATCGAGAGAGAAAAGCCCGATGCTTTGCTGGCCACGCTCGGCGGCCAGAAGGCCCTGAACCTGGCCCTCGAGCTCGACGACCGGGGCATCCTCGAGAAACACGGCGTCCAGCTCATCGGTGTCACCGCCGCCTCCATCCGCAAGGCCGAGGACCGCCTGCTTTTCCGCCGGGCCATGGAGCGCATCCACCTCGAGGTCCCGGACTCGGGGTACGCCTCGAACCTCAAGGAGGCGGTCGACATCGTCAACCGGATGGAGTTTCCCGTCGTCCTGAGGCCTTCCTTCACCCTCGGCGGGACGGGCGGCAACATCGTCCATGACTGGGACGACTTCTACCGGTTTGTCCCTCTGGGGCTGGCCATCAGCCCCGTCTCCCGCGTCCTCATCGAAAAATCCATCATCGGCTGGAAGGAGTTCGAACTCGAAGTCATGCGGGACAGGAAGGACAACGTCGTCATCGTCTGCCCGATCGAGAACTTCGACCCGATGGGTGTGCACACCGGGGACTCCATCACCGTGGCCCCGGCCCAAACCCTGACCGACAAGGAATACGAAATCCTGAGGGACGCCTCGATCGCCATCATGCGCGAGATCGGGGTGGAGACCGGAGGGTCGAACATCCAGTTCGCCGTCAACCCCGAGGATGGCCGGATGATGGTCATCGAGATGAATCCCCGGGTTTCCCGTTCATCGGCCCTGGCTTCCAAGGCGACCGGCTTCCCCATCGCCAAGATGGCGGCCAAGCTGGCCGTCGGCTATACGCTCGACGAGATCCTCAACGATATCACCAAAAAAACGCCGGCCTGCTTCGAGCCGGCCATCGATTACGTCGTCGTCAAGATCCCGCGCTTCGCCTTCGAGAAGTTCCCGGAAGAGGTCCGCCACCTGACCACCCAGATGAAGTCGGTCGGCGAGACCATGGCCATCGGCCGGACATTCAAGGAGTCGCTGCAGAAGGCCATCCGCTCGCTCGAGTTCGACCGCTGGGGCCTGGAGCCGGCCGTCCGGAAGGGGGATGGCGATCTCCTCCGGGCCAACCTCAAGCAGCCCAACTCCGACCGGCTGTGGATGATCGCCGACGCTTTCCGGCACGGTCTGTCCGTCGAAGAGGTGGCCGAGCTGACGCGCATCGATCCCTTCTTCCTGCGAAACATCGAGGAGATCGTCGCTTTCGAGGAGGAGCTCCGCGCCGCCCGCAAAAAAGGCCTGCCGCCTTCCCTTCTCCGGCTGGCCAAGGAGCTCGGCTTCTCGGACCGGAGGATCGGCCAGCTCGCCGGCCTCAAGGAGGACGAGGTCAGGGCCCAGCGCGAGAAGGAGGCCATCCGGCCTGTCTGGAAGGTCGTCGACACCTGCGCCGGCGAGTTCGAATCGGAGACGCCCTATTTCTACTCGACCTACGAAGAGGAAGACGAGGCACCGCCGCTTCCGGAAAAGAAGGTCATCATCCTCGGCTCGGGCCCGAACCGGATCGGCCAGGGCATCGAGTTCGACTACTGCTGCGTCCACGGCGTCTTCGCCCTGCGCGACTTGGGATACAAGACCATCATGATCAATTCCAACCCGGAGACTGTCTCGACCGACTATGACATCTCCGACCGGCTCTATTTCGACCCGCTGACGCTCGAGGATGTCCTGGCCATCTACCGGAAAGAGAATCCCGAGGGAGTGATCGTCCAGTTCGGCGGCCAGACGCCGCTCAGGATCTCGGTCGGGCTAGACCGCAATCGAGCCCGCATCCTGGGGACGAGCTCGGAGGCGATCGACGAGACCGAGGACCGGGAGAAGTTCGAGCGCTTCCTGGAGCGACTCGACCTGCTGCGGCCTCGAAACGGCCTGGCCAAGAGGCCGGCCCAGGCGCTGCGCATCGCCGACCGGATCGGCTACCCGGTGCTCGTCCGGCCGTCCTACGTGCTCGGCGGGCGGGCCATGAAGGTCGTCCGCGACGAGCTGGAAATGGTCAGATACATCGCCTCCAACCGCGAGTATTTCAGGGACCATCCGCTGCTCATCGACGAGTTCGTCGAGAACGCCGTCGAGCTCGACGTCGACCTCCTCTGCGACGGTGAAGACGTCTACATCGGCGGTATCCTCGAGCACATCCAGGAAGCCGGGATCCACTCGGGAGACGCCACCATGGTCATCCCGCCCTTCTTCCTGGCCGACCGGGTGATCGAAGAAGTGGGACGGCAGGTGGAGGTCATGGCCAAGGCGCTCGGAGTCATCGGCCTGATGAACGCCCAAATGGCCGTAAAGGGGACGAAGATCTATGTCCTCGAGGTCAACCCCCGGGCGTCGCGCACCGTTCCCTTCGTCTCCAAGGCGACGGGCGTCCCGCTGGCCAAGGTGGCCACCCGGCTGATCATGGGCGCGAAGCTCAAGGACCTCGACCTCCCCCGGAGGACGCTTAACCTCTACGCGGTCAAGGAGGCCGTGTTCTCCTTCGACAAGTTCCTCGAAGTCGACCCGATCCTGGGTCCGGAGATGCGCTCCACCGGCGAGTCCATCGGCATCGACCCGGAGTTCCCTCTGGCCTTCTTAAAGTCCCAGGAGGGCGCCGGATTCTTCCTGCCCCAGCGCGGCCGGATCTTCATCAGCGTGACCGACGAGGACAAGCCGAGGATCCTCCCCCTGCTCGAGAAGCTCGACCTCCTCGGTTTCAGTTTCCTGGCGACGGAAGGGACGGCCCAGTACATGCGCCGCCACGGGTTCGAGGTCGAGACGATCGGCAAGGTCTCCACGGAACGGAAGAACATCCTGGACGACCTCAGCCGAGGAAAGGTGCGGATGATCTTCAACACCCCGGCCGGGACCCAGGAGGTGCGCGACGCCCAGAAGATCCGGCGGGTAGCCTTCAGCTATCGGGTCCCCTGCTACACGACCGTTCCTTCGGCCAGCGCCGCCGTCAAGGCCATAGAGATGAGGAGAAAGGCCGCGCCCTCGCTGGTCTGCCTGCAGGACCTGTGGGGTAAACCATAGAAGTCGGTGAAAATATTCGGGTGGCAATTCAGGGACATGGACTTGATTCATCTCCCCTCCCCTCGTGGGAGGGGATAAGAGGGGAGGGGGAATGGACGGAGAAGAAAATTCGGGGACATGACCCGATTTTCTGAAATCGGGATCGTGTCCCCTGAATTTTCTCCGCAAAGGAACGACCATGAATAGAAAACTGACCGCACTGCGCACACTTATGAAACACCACAGGATTCATGCCTACCTCATCCCCAGCTCCGACCCTCATCAGAGCGAGTACGTTCCGGAATGCTGGAGAAGGCGCGCCTTCCTGACCGGATTCACGGGTTCGACGGGCGATGCCCTGGTCACCCTGAAGACGGCCGGCCTGTGGACTGATTCGCGCTATTATCTCCAGGCGGAAAGGGAGCTTCGGGGCTCCGGGTTCACGCTTTTCAAGTGGGGCTCGGCCGATGTGCCATCCTGGCAGGACTGGGCCGCCCGGAACCTCAGGCGCGGCGAAATCCTAGGCTTTGACCCCCAGCTCATCACCCATAAAGAATATACCAATCTCGAAAAAGCGCTTGGCGAGGGGGGGATCCGGCTCAAACCTGTTACGGTTAACCTCGTCGACAAGATCTGGAAAGAAAAGCCGGCCCCTCCATCAGAACCGATCACCATCCTCGCTGAGAAGTACTCCGGGGAGAGCGTCCGCAGTAAACTCGACCGCCTGCGCCGGAAAATAGCGGCGGAAGGCGCCGCTGCCCACATTCTCAGCCAGTTCGACGCCGTCGCCTGGCTCTTCAATATCCGTGGCTCGGATGTCCAGTACAATCCTGTGGCCATCGCCTACGCCGTCATCACGGCGAAGGACGCCCTGCTTTTTATTGCGCGGGAAAAGGTCGGTGAAAAGGTCAAGGCCGCTCTGAAAAAGAAGGTGAGATTCCGGGACTACAACGAATTCCCAGGGGAACTCCGGCGCCTTGCCTCGGCCAAGCGACGGATCTGGCTGGACGAGGCGAGCGTGAGCCGTTGGATCGTCAACAGCCTGCAAGGTGCGAAGTTGATCTTCAAGCCGAGCCCGGTGGCACTTCACAAGGCCGTCAAGAACGCCACCGAGATCAGAGGCGCAAAGCAGGCCCACCGCCGCGACGGCGCCGCCATGGTCAAGTTTCTCTACTGGCTGGAAAAGTCTGTCCCCAAGGGCGGTGTCACCGAGCTCTCGGCGGCCCAGAGACTCGAGGCCTTCCGGAGCCGCCAGTCTCGCTTCCGGGGACCGAGTTTTTCGACCATTTCCGCTTACAGGAGCCACGGGGCTATCGTCCATTATTCGGTCAGCCCGGAGACGGACATTCCCTTGAAGCGGGCGGGAATCTACCTGGTCGACTCGGGTGGACAATACCTGGACGCGACGACCGACATCACGCGCACGGTCGCTCTGGGCCGGCCGACGGCCGAACAGCGCGACCGTTTCACCCGGGTCCTCAAGGGGATGATCGCCCTGAGCGCCATCTCTTTCCCCCGGGGCACGACGGGTCCTCAGCTCGACGTCCTGGCCAGACGGGCGCTCTGGGAAAAGGGCCTGAACTACGGCCACGGCACTGGCCACGGTATAGGCTCCTATCTCAACGTCCATGAAGGGCCTCAGGGCATCTCCCCGGCCCGCGGGTTTGGGGTCGGCCTCGAGCCCGGAATGATCCTGTCGAACGAGCCCGCCTATTATAAAGAGGGGGAATACGGCATCCGGATAGAGAACCTGATCCTTGTTATCAAGGATACCATCCGGACGACGGCTGAGTCGCCCTTTTATTCGTTCGAAACGCTGACCCTCTGCCCAATCGACCTCCGGCTGGTAAAGAGGGAGCTTTTAACGGCAGAGGAGATCCGTTGGCTCAACAGCTACCACCGCAGGGTGCGTAAGGAATTGACTCCCCGTCTGGACAGGGCCGAAGCCGCCTGGCTGAAAAACGTTACTCGACCGATTTGATGGACTGCGCTCTCAGGAATATGGAGCTCATCAATCGAGAGATTTGTCGATTATCCCCCCGCCCAGGACGATGTCCCGCCGATAAAAAACCACTGACTGGCCGGGGGTGATGGCCCGCTGCGGCCGGTCGAACTCCACCACCACGCGCCGTGGTGAAAGAGGCCTCACCAAAGCCTTCGCCTCCCGGTGTTTATACCGGATCTTGGCCTTGAGGGTGAGCGGTCCGTCGATTTTCTTCACGGCGATCAGGCGCAGGCTTGAGGCCTCCAGGCTTCTCCTGGAGAGATCCTTCTCCGGCCCGACTACGATAGTGTTTCGCCGCGCATCGATGGCGACCACATAGAGCGGCCGGGAAGCGGCGATCCCCAGACCGCGGCGCTGCCCGATCGTGTAACGCCCGATTCCCTTGTGCTTTCCGAGAAGATGACCGGCCGTGTCTTCGATCGGGCCGGGCCGCAAAGCCTCCGGCAACCGTCCGGCCAGGAAATCCGGGTAGTCCCCGAGGGGAGCAAAACAGGTCTCCTGGCTCTCCTCTTTCTCGGCCACGGGAAGCCCCCAGCGTCTGGCCATCTTTCTCACCTCGGCCTTGGTGAAATCCCCGACCGGCATCAGGACCCGGCTAAGCTGGGCTTGGGTCAAGCGATAAAGAAAGTAGGACTGGTCCTTGGCCCTATCCTTTCCCTTCTTAAGGAGGAATCGCCCCGACTCCGCATCCCCTTTCACCCTGGCGTGATGCCCTGTGGCCAGCCGGCCGGCGCCCAGCCTCCGGGCCCGCTCAAGCAGGATCTTGAACTTGATACGTTCGTTGCACCGGATACAGGGATTGGGAGTCCGTCCTCGGCCGTATTCCCGGATGAAATCGGCGATGACCGCTCCCTCGAACTCTTTCCGGAAATCGGCGACATAATGAGGGATGCCGAGCTGTACGGCCACCCGGTGGGAGTCCTCTACGGCCTTCCAGCCGCAGCAGCTCCGGAGCTCCTCCGACCGGCACAGCTCCCTGGGGAGCGAGAACAGGTTCATGGTGACGCCAATGACTTCGTACCCCCTCTCCTGGAGAAGGGCCGCCGCTACAGAGGAATCCACTCCTCCGCTCATGGCCACGACAACCTTCCTGCCTCTCATCTTCTGTCCTGCGCCCCTGGCCTATAAGATAGCAGAAAAGCTCGGCCTTCCCAAATCAAATGCGTCTTTTCCCTTGACATTGTTGGATAAACGTGATAAAGGGTATCTATCTTGAATTACTACAGAGGGAAGCGGAATGAAAAAACACTGGCCTATTGGTCTTTTTATCTTAGTTTTTATGTTAACTCTGACGCCACAGGGCCTGTTCTCTCAGGCCGACCCCACCAAGTCCAAGCCGACCCGGGTCGAGCGTGACCGGGCTTCCAGCTACTGGGGCAGATTCAAGTTCGAGCTTAGCACCGCCGTCAGCTACCAGAAATCCCTGCTGGACAGCTCCTATTTCCACGAGTACTCGCCGCCGTTTCTTTCGGGAGCCTATGAAAGCCTGGCCGACCAGACCATTAAGATCCGGGGGAAGGACGGATGGGGCTTCAACATCGGCTTTGCCTTCTTCCCCGTGGAGATGTTTGGCGTTCAATTCCTCGTCGACTATGCCAAGCCCAAGCTGTCCGGCGGCAACACGCAGTACGATGTCTGGCTGAACTATGCCCTGAGCTTTGATGCTAGCCCCCCATACCCTTATATTTTCGAGTACACGTATGGATGGCCTGATACGGCGGGGGATCTCACCGAAGTCTGTCTGAGCCTGAACGCCGCTTTCCGGCTGCCGATCTTCGAGAAATTAGCCTTCTATCTATCCGGGGGGCTGACCTATTTCCATGTCGACAGCGAGGGAACCGGGCTAGCCTACTCCTATTATTGGTGGGAGGATCCCTGGTTCCTGGGCCGCACCTTTAACGTCAAGGCTAAGATCGGGACGATAGACAAACTGGGGCTCAATCTGGGAGCTGAATTCAACTGGGTGCTGTGGAGCAATATGTGTTTCGTCCTGGACGCGCGCTACTTTGCCTGTCCCTCATCGACCCTGCCGATGAAAATCATCGACGAAGGTCTGGTCACACCCCCTCCCCCTCCCTTTGCAGAGATTCCCTTTGATGAGGTCAAAGAGACGATGAACCTCCAGGAAATCACCATCAACCCTTCCTTTTACAGGATCAATCTCGGGTTGAAATACCTGTTCTGACGGATTTTCCGGAAAAAACGCTTATTTCTTGACCTGTTCCTGATGCGGGCATGCGCCGCACATCGGGCAGCCGCCTTTCATCTCGGCCAAGTGCTCCTGGATCTTTTTGACCATTTCGGGATTCTTGGAAGTGAACTTTAGAGCCACTCCATCGGGCAGGTTCTCGGTCTTCATCTCAACGTCCGTAGAGTGGAGCGGACAGTTCATCGCATTGGCCTGGGACTGACCGCCCATCTGGCCCTGGTGCATCATCTGTCCGTGCTGATGCATCCCCGTTGCGCCCGGCTGGGCGGATTTCTGCTCGGCCTTGGCCAAGTATTTCTCCGGGTCGCTAGCGAACGACTCTTTGCACCCGGCGGAGCAGAAATAATAAGTCGTCCCCTTATAATCGTAGGTCATCTTGGCCTCTGACTTCTTGACGGCCATGCCGCAGACGGGATCGGTGGCCGTGTCGTCGGCCTTCTGCTGGACGACGCCGGCGTAGGCGAAGGCCAGAGAAACGGCCAGGATCAACGCTAAAACAAGACTTTTTTTCCTCATGATAACCTCCTTGTACATATATATTATATATTATTCCTATAGATATTGTCAAATAGGCTCGGAGCACTGGCATCGAAACCGCGCCCGTTTTCTCCCTTCGCCTTTTTGGGGGGAAAAAGCAACGCTTTTTCCCCTCCAACGTTCGCGTTGCTCACTGCCCCCCTTCTCGGACTGCGTCCTGCGACCAAGAGGGCCATCCCCCTTGGATCCCCCCGCTGCTTTGCTGCGCAAATCAGCGAAACGGGCTCGATCCACTTTCTTCTTTTCACCAAGGCTCGGGATGTATGCTGAGAAGTCCGTATGAGCGACGAGCGGGCAGGGTTCCTCGAAGAGGAGAGCGAGGAGCGAATCGAGCAAGATTTCCTCGCTGGGGAAATCGAAGCGTGACTTCGATGCATATATCCCGAGCCTTCCGCTCACTCCTCATACGGGTTTCTTATGCCATTGCCCCTCGCCTTGCCGAAATAGGGAGTGCTCGCCCAGTCGTCGACGGACTTCCTCACCCAAACCCTCGCCTTGGGAAAAGAACGAACAGGAGTGCGCTCGTCTGATCTAAAAAAGCAGCGGGGGTTCCAAGGGGGATGGCCCCCTTGAGCGGTTTAATGCCTCTTACCGGGCTTTTCTTCGCGCCGGGATTTTCGGCGGGAAAAGAGGAAATACCAGTTGACGAAGACGATGAGGGCCAGGCCCAGGGCGGTCACGATGATCTTGGCCGTCATTCTTTTCTCCTAAGAGTGCAGCTTGAACCGGCGCAGCCGGAGCGAATTGGAGACGACCGACACGGAGCTGAAGGCCATGGCCGCCGAGGCGATGATCGGGTTGAGCAGAAGCCCGAAGAACGGGTAAAGGGCTCCGGCGGCGACGGGAATCCCCACGACATTGTAGAAAAACGCCCAGAAGAGGTTCTGCTTGATGACCCGCAGGGTCTGTTTGCTCAGGGCGATGGCCGAGGCCACGGCCCTGAGGTCGTCCCGGATCAGGGTGATATCCGAAGCCTCCATGGCGATATCGGTCCCGGTGCCGATGGCAATGCCGACATCGGCCCGGGCCAGGGCGGGAGCGTCGTTGATCCCGTCACCGACCATGGCCACCCTGCGTCCGGCCTCCTGGAGTTTCTTGATTTCCCGGACCTTGTCCCCGGGCAGGACCTCGGGGACGACGCGGCTGATCCCGGCCTTGGCGGCGATCGCCTCGGCGGTTCTGCGATGGTCTCCGGTCAGCATGATCACCTCGAGGCCGAGTTTGCGAAGTCCGGCCACCGCCTCGACCGAGTTGTCCTTCAGAGTATCGGCCACGGCCAGAAGGCCGGCCGGCTTCCCGTCAACAGCCGCGAAAATGACAGTCTTTCCTTCCCCGGACAGGTCTTCGGCTTTTTTCCACAACTTCTCTGTCTCGACACCCCGGTCGGCCATCAGCCGTGAGTTCCCAAGGAGAACCCTCTTCCCGTCGACAACGGCCTCGACACCCTGGCCCTCGATGGCCTGGAAATCCCGGGCCTCCCCGACAGCCAAACTCCGTTCTTGCGCCTTCCTGGCGACGGCTTCGCCGAGTGGATGCTCGGAAGGCATCTCGACCGCTGCGGCCAGCTGGAGGAGCGCCTCCTCCTCGAACGCAGGCATCGTGATTATATCGGTGACTTCCGGCTCCCCTTTCGTGAGAGTACCGGTCTTATCGAAGAGGACGGTGTCCACCCGGTGGATGGTCTCCAGGCTTTCGCCGCCCTTGATCAGGATCCCGTTCTCGGCCCCCTTGCCTGTCCCGGCCATCACGGCCGTCGGTGTCGCCAAACCCAGGGCACACGGGCAGGCGATGATCATGACGGCCACGAAGTTGAGCAAAGCCAGGGTCAGAGGAGGCGCCGGGCCGAAGTCGAACCAGATAACAAAGGTGAGAACGGCGATGGAGATGACCACGGGAACAAAATACCCGGCGATGACATCGGCCAGCCGCTGGATGGGGGCCTTGGAACCTTGGGCCTCCTGGACCAGGCGGATGATCTGGGCGAGGGCGGTGTCTTTGCCGACCTTGGTCGCCCGGAAACGAAAGCTTCCACTCTTGTTCAAGGTGGCGCCGACGACCCCGTCTCCCGGCCCCTTGAGAACGGGCATGCTCTCCCCGGTGATCATCGATTCGTCGACCGAGGAGCGTCCATCTTCGACAACGCCGTCCACCGGGATCCGCTCTCCCGGCCGGACGAGGACGAGGTCCCCGACCTGGACATCGGTGATCGGGATCTCGATTTCGCTGCCGTCCCGGACGACGTGCGCCGTGCGGGGCTGCAGCCCGGCCAGCCGGCGGATGGCCTCGGAGGTTCGGCCCTTGGCCCTGGCTTCGAGGAGGCGGCCGAAGAGGATGAGGGCGATGATGAAGGCGGAGGTGTCGAAATAGACGGCCGGGGCGATCCCGGCCCGGCGGAAAAGCGAGGGAAAAAGGGTGGCCGCGGCGCTATAAAGATACGCCGATAGGGTGCCGACCGCGACCAGGGTGTTCATGTCGGCGCTGCGATGCCGGAAGGACTTCCAGGCGCCTCTCAGGAACGGCCAGCCGATGAGGAACTGGACCGGTGTCGTCAGAGCCCAGAGGACGTAGAAATTGTTGAGGAAGCCGGGCACCCAGGGAAACCAGTGGTGCATGCTGCCGATAAAAATGACGACGGCTAGGATGATTCCGGAAATGAAGCGGAGCTTGAGGGCCCGGTACTCTTTCAGACGGATGGCCCGCTCGATATCCACGCTCTCCATCTCTGCGGGCATCTCGAGGACTTTGTACCCCGTACTCTCGATAGTGCGCTTGAGTTCACCGATGTTGGTCTCGGAAGGCAGGAATTCCACGCGGGCCCTGCCGGTGGCCAGGTTGACGACGGCCTTGAGCACCCCCCGGACATCGAGGAGGGCCTTCTCGACCTTCCGGACGCAGGAGGCGCAGACAATGCCCTCGATGGGGATTTCGATCGTCACCGTGCCGACATCGTAGCCTATCTCCCGGATGGAAGAGATAAAGGCGTCCGGTTTGACGACGCCGGGGTCGAAGATGACGGTGGCCATGGAGT
>DATKXS010000066.1:0-3000 GCA_035528895.1 Candidatus Desulfaltia sp. | reverse complement strand
GCGGTGTCCCTTTTGGAAACAGTAGTTCTGGGAGTGGAGGTCAATCGTGTAGGCGACGACCTCATTCTGCGGGATCGGCTCCGGCCGCTCGAAGCTCCCAAGGTAGCGCCCCCGGAAGACTTCGTTGGCGACCATGAGCTGGTAGCCGGCCATCTTCCAATCCTTCGGCATCTTCTCGGGGTAGACATCGATCAGCTTGACGATCCAGTCGCTGTCCGAACCCGTCGTTGAAGCAAAAAGATGGGCCTCTATCTTCCCGGCGATGGAGATGTCCTCTTCCAGGGGAGCGCTCTCCCAGCTCAGGACATCTGGCCGGTCGTCGACAAAGCGCTGGTCTTCCACCAGCCAGGTCGACCAACCGGAGCCGCCGGGAAAATAGGTGGCCTGGATCGGCCGGTGACGGTAGGGAACGGGGTGGTCGGGGTCCGAGACGTAGCTATCGAAGGCGGAATCCTCTGTTTCGGTCGGCGCCTCTAGAGCCAGCTTTCCCTCCGGGTGGAAGTAAAGATGCACATCGGAAGTGCGGGATGTCGGGGGCCACTCCTCCCACGTGCGCCAGATGTTTGCCCCGGCCTCGAAGGTCGTCGCCGCGGTGGTCGGCCGTTCCCCTCGATCCTTGAGGAAATGGGCGAACCAGGGTGCCTGGATCTTTTCCCGGAAATACTGGCCCGTCGGGCTATCGAACGAGATGGCGCCGAGGCGGCTGCCGTCGCCGCGGTACCAGCCGCCGTGATTCCATGGCCCGACAACCAGGAAGTTGTTGTTCTCATTATCGTGCTCTTCCAGGGCTTCGTAGATCCGGAGCGGACCGAAGAAATCTTCCTGGTCCCACCATCCGGCCACGTTCAGCGTCGGCACCCGGACGCGGGTCAAATAGGGAACGAGTGTCTGCCGCTTCCAGAACTCGTCATAATTGGGATGGGCGACATAGTCGTTCCAGGTCGGGATCCGGCCATGCAGGTAGCGGGTATTGACGTTGGCGAGGGGACCGAGAGCGAGATACCAGTCGTAGGTGTCGTAGCGGTCAAATTCGAAGCTGGTCTGCTCTTTGGATGTCTCCATCCGCGTGGAGTACTCGAGACCGTAGCTCAGCCGGAAAGCGCCGTTGTGGAAGAAGTCGTCGCCAAGCCACATGTCCGCCGGCGAGGCCTGCGGGGAGACCGCCTTGAGCGCCGGGTGGGGGTCGAGCATGGCCATGGCCGTCAGCCAGCCGCCGTAGGAGACGCCGAGCATGCCGACCCGGCCGTTGACCCCGGAAACGTTCTTCAGGAGCCAGTCGATGGTATCATAGGCGTCGGTCGATTCGTCGATTAATCGCTGGTCCCGGCGGTCTCTGACCGGACGCTGCATGACGAAACTCCCCTCCGATCCGTATTTTCCGCGGATGTCCTGGAAAACGAAAATGTATCCATCAGCGGCGAGCTCTTTATAGGTTCCGGACAGACGTCCCGTTGCCATAGGGATCCCGTAGGGCGTGCGGCTCATCAGAATCGGCAGCGGCTCGGTCCGCTCCTTGGGAAGAAGGATCAGGGTGTGCAGCTTGATCCCGTCCCGCGTCGGGATCATGACCTCCTGGACATCGAATTCCTGCCCGGATTGCTGGGCCGGGACCAGCCAGACGAGAGATCCGACCAAAAGCATAATTAACAAGACGATATGGATTCGTTTCATCGCGGCTCCTTATGGTCTGATAGATATCGCCTCTGGAATAGCAAGTCAAGGTGGAAAAAAAAAGGCAAAAATGCTACAGTTGGTGAGCTCCTGACGAGAAAATGTCCGGTGGGCGGTTAGCTCAGCTGGGAGAGCGCAGCGTTCGCATCGCTGAGGTCGGGGGTTCGAGTCCCCTACCGTCCACCAATTTTTTTTCCGAGTGACGGATCAAGGGATCGATGATCGAAAAGGATATCTGGGTCCTGGCGGGCACGGCGGCGACGCTCGGTTTCGTCCACACCGTCATCGGTCCCGACCATTATCTTCCTTTTATCGTCATCAGCCGGGCCAGGCGCTGGTCCCTTACCAAGACCCTGCTCATCTCCTTTTTCTGCGGGCTCGGCCATGTCCTGAGCTCGGTCGTGCTCGGGTTCGTCGGGATCGCCCTGGGGATAGCCGTGGCCCGGCTGGAAGGCGTCGAGTCCGCGCGCGGAAACCTGGCCGCCTGGCTCCTCATCAGCTTCGGGTTCGCCTATTTCGTCTGGGGGCTCTGGAGGGCGCTCAAAAAAAGGCCCCACGCCATGCTCATTCCCACTCTGAAACCGGGGAGCACGCCCACCCCCACGTCCATAAGTCCAATCACTATCATCTCCATGGCCGCCGGGGAAAGGCCTCCCTCACACCCTGGATCCTCTTCATCATCTTTGTCTTCGGGCCTTGCGAGCCGCTCATTCCCCTCGTCATGTACCCGGCTGCCAGGCATAATTCCCTCGGCGTCGTCCTGGTCGCCGCGGCCTTTGGTCTGACCACGATCGGCACCATGCTTACCCTGATCGCTCTCTCTTCCTGGGGGCTGAGCTTCGTTTCGCTCGGCAAGCTGGAGCGCTACGTCCACGCCCTGGCCGGAGCGATGATCTTTGTCTCCGGCCTCAGCGTTCAATTCCTGGGCCTATAGACGGACTGGATTTTGGCCGGAATGTTTGGCCTGGCGTCGGTTTCCGTCAGCGGCCTGGGAATTGAGAAAGGCCGGGGATGATGAAGTTCGTGGTCGATTGTATGCTGGGGAAGCTGGCCAAATGGCTGAAGATCCTTGGTTTTGACACCGTCTACCTGAACAAGGCCGAGGACCGCGACCTTCTGCTCATCGCCCGGCGCCAACAACGGACTCTTCTGACGAAGGACCACGGGCTGCTCGAGGCCGCCAAAGATGTCCGCTCTCTTTTTATCGAGAGCGACGATTGGCCCGAGCAACTGGCCCAGGTCCTCGACACCTATAAACTGGGTGATGCCGTCCGGCCGCACTCGCGCTGTCTCAGCTGCAATGTCGAGCTCAAGATCATCCCGAAAAGG
>DATKXS010000065.1:0-3313 GCA_035528895.1 Candidatus Desulfaltia sp. | reverse complement strand
CCCGGGGCTTTCCCCAATTTACTCCAGAGAATAGCACCAATCCTCGGGCGACACAACCAGGTGAAGCGGCCTGCTCCATGGAGGACCCGTGTCTTCTGGAGTCCCGATCCCCTCGATTCATCCGGCCCTAAGCCCGGTTAGCCAAGAATTGGCCCTCATATCGTCGGCTTTTTGGGCAAAAGTGGAGTACGAATGGCATGCCTGAGAGGATTCGAACCTCCGACCTTTGGATCCGGAGCCCAACGCTCGACCCAACTGAGCTACAGGCGCGGCAGGAGCATAAGCTTATTTTAGTGAGGAATAATCATGAATTGGAAACCGGCTAAAAGAACTCACTCGACGGCGGGAAGGGTGATTTTCTCAGGCTCAAAGACAACGCAACGCTCCCCCGCTTCGACCTGGCCCAGTTCAGTGAGGTCGTACCCCGCCCTCCTGCCCGTATCGATTGTTCGGTCGACCTCTTCTTCCGGCACAAAAACGTAGAACCCGATCCCCCAGTTGAAAGTCGTCAGGCAGTCCTCCAAGCTGACGCCGGCCTCAAGCATGAACCGGAAAAGGGGCGGAATTTCATCCACCCATTTTTTCACCCGATAGGTGAAGGCCCTCTTGGCATAGGCGATCTTGGAGATCCCCCCTCCCGTGCCGCCCAGCAGAGAGTGGATCTTGATATTCTTTTGCTGGAGGGCCTCGACGAGCCGGACATACGAGCGGGTGGGGATGAGCGCCTCCTCGCCCAGGGTCTTCCCGTTGGGCAGGAGATGGAGGAACTTGTCTTTCAGCGCCAAGGCCCGCTTGATCACAAGGGAAATCCCGTTGGCATGAAGCCCTGACGAGGCGGCCCCGATGATGCGGTCTCCGACAGAGAGCTTTTCTCCCGTGACCATCCTGTTTCGAGGAGCGATAATGCCGGTCACACAGCCGGATAAAGAGGGAGCGCTTCGCACCGGAGGCTCGGCCTTGACCAAATAGCGGAGGGCGGGAGACTCACCGGCGGGCAGGGCCATCCCGCACATCTCGCAGGCCTGAAAGAAGCTTTCGGCGAGGTCGTGGCTTCGCCTCTCGTCCATGAACCACTCGCTGTCGCCCGCCGCCACTTCATCCGTGTAGATCACGGGCATGGCCCCCTGGCAGATCACGTCATTGGCCGCCATCAGGGCCGTGTCGATGCCGATACCTTCGTAATAGGTCCTTCCGGTCCCGGCGTGCTGATACATCCACTCCGCGATCCAGTTCTTGTTCCCCAGGCCTTCCTGGGTCATGCACCAGAGGTGGGGTTCGGCGCCCCGGTACAAAAAAACGGCGCCATGGGCGCCCACGCTGTCCGGATCGACGTACACGCCGCGTCCGTTCGGAAATTCGAGCGTCCTCTTCCCGGCGCGAACCATGGCCATTTTGAACGGCTCGATTTTGGTATAGTCCACCCCGGCCGTGGCATACTCGGATTTCGCGCGTTTTTCCGGCATCTCGAGATCTCTTATAGAGCCTCCAAATCTGCTTTGGAAGGATGGTTCGGGATCACAGCGATGGTCTTGCCTTTGTACTCGAAGACCTCCTTGTTGTCATCGTTGATCACGCCGATGACCTCAGCCCGGACTCCCTTCCCCCGGATCGTTCTTACCACCTGGTCAACATCCTTCTTCGCCACCTGGACGGCCATCCGCCCCTGGGACTCGCAGATCAGGATTTCCTCCGGCGTGAGGTTTTTGCCTTTGACGGGCACCTTGGTTAAATCCACGTGGGCCCCGAAACCGCCGTATCTGGCGGATTCACAAACAGCGGCGCCGATGCCGGCCGCCCCCAGGTCGGAGCAAGCCTTGATTTTGCCCGTGCGGAAAGCGGAAAGCGACGCTTCCATGATCATTCTTTCTTCTTTGAAGAGGGCGACGGCCGGCCGCATCTCCTTGACCAGGCCCGCCCGATAAAGGGTGTCGTTGCCGTCGCTTCCCGTCCGGCCGATCAGGATGATCTGGTCTCCGGCGGATTTCGCCGGCTTGGTCAACGGTTTGGCGGTGATCAGTTTGCCGATCACCGAGACGACGACGGCCGGAACGATGTCCGAAAAAGAGGTCGAAAAACCCCCGCCGACGATGAAAACGTCCATGGCGGCGCACATATCTCTCAGGCCTTTGACCATCAAATTGACTCTGTCTCCACTGGTCATCTCGACGCATTTTCCGCAGGTGCAAATCCCGGTAAACCCGCAGGGGCCGACCATGACTTTCTCCTTCAGCGGCCGGGTGCCGATGAAATTCATCAGAAAAATGGGCCGGGCGCCCATGCCCACGACATCGCGCATGGCTCCGCCGGCTCCGGTGGCGGCCGCGTCATAAGGCCTGGGGACACAGGGAGAACAATGGCTCTCCAGCTTGCCCACGAAGGTTCCCTTGGTGCCGGGAAATTTGAAAGCAGCGGCATCATCGCCCGGGCCGACGATCAGGGCCTTTGGAAATAGCTTGCCGACCTTTTTGTTCAGGGCGTCGATGGCCTTGAAGTCAATCGCCTTGTCGATGTTGTGATGCAGATGGATAAAGAGAGCATGCGTCAATGCTTTTTCGATCGTATTCATTCCCTTGCCTCCTCAAAATCAAGAATTTATTTCGCGTGCCAACTTGAGCATCATATTACCCCATCCGAGGGGCAATCGTAAATAGGAAATTCTTTGAGCCCGACGCGTAATCTCCCTCGTGGTCCAAGCACAATAGGCAATAGACTTTGTCGTAGCTTCTTGACTATCAAGATTCGTGACGTGTTGGGAGCCAAGAACAGCTGATAAGGGCTTAAATGGACTTAAAGCCTTTTTTCACGGCCCGGGCTGTAAATCGTTGGTTTTCTCGGGACAACAGGGGGGAATTGAATGGCGTGCCTGAGAGGATTCGAACCTCCGACCTTTGGATCCGGAGTCCAACGCTCTGCCCGCTGAACAATGGGCGCGTATCGATGTCAACAGTTCCAAAAAGGGGAAAGGTAGAGGTCCTGTTCGAAGGGCCCCCTTAGTGAAAATAATCAAGAGGATGGACTAGAGGCACTCATCCCCAAAAGAATGCCCGTTTCAAGCTGATAAAGGCCTCTATGGAGGCGTTTCTTGGCCAAACGGCAGGGGGGTCGCTACCTCCCTATCCACCCCCAGAGGTTTTCTAGCTCCGAGGCCCTTTTTATTGCTTGGGGCCCATGGGATTCCCATCTTGAACGGCCCGTATGAGCAAATGAGCCCATTTATGCCAAAAAGCTCAAGCCCGGGCACGCTGGCCTGAAACGGACTCATTCCCAATACCTGAAGGGCCCCGGCTATCCTGTCAGCCCATGAGCATGGATA